>CAXTPJ010000058.1:0-10108 GCA_964245855.1 uncultured Ferruginibacter sp.
CCCTTCGCAATGTCTTGCAAGAGAAGGTTTGCGATAAGGGTTGATTTACCAGTGCCCGTTGCGCCGATAATGTGGGTATGTTTGATTCGTTCTTCGATTCCAATGGTGACATTAGTGAGGATTCCACTGTGTGTATTTGTGCCGAGAACAAATGTTTTTCCTCTGGCTATAGCAGGGACTTCTTTGGTAGTGCGAAGAACTGCAAAGAGTTTCTTTGACACAATCGTTTCAGAAGGAATGTGCACAAGCGTCACCAGTTCATCAAGGTTAAGGAGCATGCCTAGTCGATGACTGGTTCGCTGCACAATATCATCAATGCGGGTGTAGACGTCATAGCTTTGCGTAGGGAGAGGAATGAGGGCATTTGCATGCCCTTTGGATGCCTGAACAATGGCAGTGCTTAATGTTCCTAATATAAAAAAGGCGTGTTCAAGAAGCTTTGCTTGGGCGAATGCTCGCACTGTAACTCCATACAATGGGCTTTGCACTTTTTCAGTTGCAAGTCGTGAAGCTTCGGGCGCATCGAGAAAGAATGAGGTACCATCATACATAGTCACTGATCGCAGGATGCTATCACTCCAGTTGTTTACTGCTGGTTGAAAGAGTATTTGAATACCAGCTTGTTCATCATTGGTTATGCGTTCGAGAACTGCGAGAATACCGATGTATGGATCGAAACTAAAATTTTTTGCAGTCTGGAGCGGCCGTACACATTCTTCCTGAAGTCCAAAGTCAACAACTGCAATAGCCAGATCTTCTCTGATAATGCCATCAAGATACACATCAGAATAGATGCAGGTGCCGCTTGGGAAATATGCTGGAAGATAGGTTTCAAGAATAGTGAGAGTATGTTGATCCCCTACTATTTGTACCGTGATTGCTGTATTTGTTCCAATGAGTTCAAATGACAGTTGTCTGTTCGTGGATGAAAGCATCGTGAGCAATGCTTTCATTTTCTCGGGTGTAATCTTGCGGTCTTTTGAAAACGTTATGTGGACAGCATATAACTCTTCTTCACCATCGGGTTCAATCAGTTCGATCTCTTCATATGCAAGTATGCGTTCATCAATAATAGGTACTTCTGAAAGCGGCTTAAATGACGATACCAATTCACTAAGCCAGGTGTGGCGCTTGCCATCATCAATTTGCTTGTGCGAATAGCCGTGCCTGATATAGGGCGTAAAGGGTGGCTCTAATTGCACCGGTGACTTGCACACATGCCAGCCTCTCCCTCGATAGTCCCATGCGTAGAATTGAGCGCTGTAGAACTCTGCGGGCGTCATGCAACTGCTACTTCATTGCCATACCGGTATGCTTTTTCTTTGTCGGTCAGTTCCCGAAGTCCTTTGCCCTCTGATACTTTTGCAATGGCTTCTAAAATACATTCATGCACACAGGAGCGAAACATTTCTTCAACATCAGACTGGAAGAATGTTTTTCTGCTGGTCTGTTGTTTTAACAACATGCCAAGCTTCGTTGAGCTGAGCAAGTTTTGTACTTTGCCTTCGGTATCATACAACCACCAAGAAATAAAGAAGTCTTTACCAAAGGGAGCGGCACAAACATCAAAGACGAGATTGAAATATTTAATACGCAAGTATTCTCGCTCCGCCGAAAACAACCCACCTTCTTTGTGCTTTACCCGAGTGATTTTTGCATCGGGCATTTCGTGGTATTTGATAATGCTTGTGAGTTGATCATAAAACGTGTTTGAGGAGAGTGCAAATGATTGGAAATAGTGCGACCAATGCGAATGCACTTGAGTGATAGGAATTGCCATGGTTGTGGGGGTTATTAGGTTAAAGTATTCCTACAAAATATGAGTAAATATTTGTATGTGAAATAGTCAATTAGAAAATATTTTATTAACACTTTATTCATCAAAACTATAATCCAGCAATCTGAAATTTTACTTAGGAAAAGAATAGAGAATAACATAGGTATAAAAACTACCTCTAAAAAGTAATCTTAATCAATAAAGAAATCGTTAAACTGTTTTGTGATTTGATTCAACAAAAAACAAATTTTTGTTTAGTATTTTTATCTAAATAAATAAACAACAATTTTTCTTATTTTATCTGAATTTAGTAACAAGCTCCTAGTTTGCTTCTAAAACTAATTAACATTGATTTTATCCAGAGAGTAAACTTTATTTTCTACAAATCTAACATAAAGTTCCATGCCCCAACTCTTAGAAATCGGTTTAGATTTTTCATCACATTTAGCTGATATGAAGTAAACAAAAATTCCTTCCTCGGTTTTTTCTTCCGGCTTACCAAATAGTGATTCAAATATTGGTTGTGGCATTCCTATTAAAATAGAGTTCTCTTTGATTAAAGAATCAACGATCAAGGCTCTTTTCTGTAAACAACCATTGGGATCATTTCGCCAATTTTTTAGCAAAGAATCACTTAAATTGTAACATTTTGCTAAACTACTTATACAACAATCAAAGGATTGAGAATATGTTTTAACGGAGGAAAAGCACAGTAAAAAAATTATTAAATATCTGTTCATGATTTGTTTTAGCGTAATTTCAAAATGCCTTTTCCAGTTGCATTATAAAGATAATTTGTTTTCCCACCAATGTTTACTGTATTACCAGGCTTATAATTTCTGAGTACGATTTGAATATCTCTTTGTGTAACTTTTCGTTTTGTGGGATCCATTGCATTTGTATTTTTATCAAAATATGAAGTGTTAACGTCGCCAACTGGCCCTATTTTTAACATCGATGCATTTTGCATATCTATTAAAAACATCCTTAAAGCAGGTGTCATGATACCTGGATACCTTTTTCCGTCATTACCATAGTTGCCTAACATATCATGAGTTCCACCTATCGAAGCAGGGTTATTTGCTTGATTGTCATCTCTCCATGCTAACCCATGTCCATACTCATGTGCAGCAGCTGTTTTATCTTTTTTAAAATTGTTCCAACTTAAAATTCCTGAATTTGCAGCCCACTTATCATCAGCTTCATTTTCTAATCTGACGAAGTTGTCTTTCTCAGAAAATTTCCCTTGCTCTCTGAATGAATTAATCATTCCATCAGTTGCATATTCTCCTTTTACATCGAATACAACACTATATGTTTGCTCATTACCATCTTCGTCTTTGAAAGTATAAGTACCCCCAACATCGTTCCACTGTTTTTGAATAGAAGCTGCAATTTCCTCTGCCCTCGCTTGATTTGCTGCTCCACCATAAAACCAAAGTCGAGAAGTTATGGTAACCGTTTTCTTTTTATGATCAATTGTAGGCGTACCGGTTGCTCCATCAGGATCAATAATATTTGCTGGATTATTAAATGCATAATTGTAAGGAGTCCATGAAGGAAAATTACAAACTGCAGGATCAATTTGCCAAAATCTGCCTATCTGTGGATCCTGCATCCTTAGATCATAATCATATGTTTCTAATCCAGTTCCGTTACTAAATTCCTTATTTTGAAATTCTTTGCCATTGAAATTTTCCTTGTTATTTGTAAGCCCGGCAGCTTTGGATGATATTCCCGCCATGGTCAATCCGAAGGGATAATAATGCGTTTCCTCAAAGATTGTACCTCTATAATGCGTAACCTGTAAGTTATCAAAATAAACTGGAAAATCGGGTGTTTCATTACTGACGTAAATATATAAATATCCATTTCTGTTAATTGGTAAATCACTCTTTACATGATTGTACACAATGGCTTCATTATTCTCGTCTAAATAAGCGGATACATCAGGTACTTGTTCAGCGCCACTACTACTGCTTACATAATGAAACTGCTCATCAAATAAAATCCAGTTCAGATAAGCTTTAGGCCTTCCTGACACTGGGTTAATTTTATTCGGATCAGTCAAAAAATTCTGTAAATTCAAAGGTATTAAGCCACTATTTTCTAGGTCTCCAGACGAAATAGGGTGTCCTGCATTGGCAGCTGCGCTGACAACGCTGCCTGTTAAAGCGTCAACTAAATTTTGAAAAAAACTAGTTTCGGGCTCTGATATAACAGCTGATTCACTTGTTCCTGGATTTTTATACCAGCTACTAACCTTCACATTGAATTTATCACCTGACATAACTTTCAATATTATGCTGCTACCTATCTGTGTGCCTTCACCGGACAATTTTTGTGTGTAGTCGTTGGGACTAGTCGTCAAGTCATGTTCAGGATACCCATGGACATCTCTTTTATTTACTTGGCTTCCCGTTGGAATAGTATAATAATTTCTTTCATCAGCAATATTGCTTGCTTCTAATGTTGCAGCCGGATATTTGTCTTCTCTTCCCTCATCAGTCAGTACCATACGAATATTTCCTAAATGATCTTTCACAAAATAATCATAAACAAATGTTGGATCCATTCCCCTATCCATTTGTTCTATTGTGACTGGATTATAACGTATGCGCCCTTCTTCATGCGGTATTGTTTCCAATGCAATAGGTTTATCATGATCAGGATTAGCGGGCGGTGTTCCTGTATAGGTCACTTTATTTTTCGAATATACAAATCCATCAATGTAAGTGGTGGTCGTAGTAATTGTTTTATTGGTAGTTGTATTATCTAAAGTTATTTTCTTGATCTTATTTCCGACTGCATCATACACATAGGTAATAGAGCCTTTTTGTTGTTTAAGAGTAATAACTCCCGGTAAATTAAGTAAATTATATGAGATAGCTTCTATGTCTTTATTTTGGTCTGTTGTCATGCTGCCATTCGCATCATATTTATAATCGATTACGGATTCAAATTGAAGTTGGGTAGCCGAAGGATTATTCATCAACGATAATTTGTCATTATAAAAATCACTCCCCAATGAAGTTCTGAAATCTCCCAACGTAGTGGATGGCAAATTTTGATTATCTATGACGTTTAGTAACTTATTGCTTTGCGGTTTGTAAGTATAAATTAAATCATCGATCATTGAACTTCCTCCGAGTTTCAATCCATATTGACTCATACGAAGTATATTTCCGTTTTCGTCATAAGCAGATGCATAATTTACACCATCTCCCATTTTTACAGTAAAGTCTACCAACCTGTTATCCCAGCGGTTATTTTCTTTTTGAACAAAATCTGCCGCCAGTAAACGGTTTACATTATCATAGGAAAAGTCATATTTACGAGAAACCATATCACCCTTGGTTCTCCATATTGTACCTCCAATATTACCATTTAATTGGGGATGACTATAGGTTGTCGAAATATCAACTGAATTGGTATTGTCATAGCCAAGTTCCATTCCAAAGTAGTGATTGTCATCAGTGCCATCTAAAAAGTTTTTGTTGATGCTGGTTAACCATCCCCGGATGTTGTAGTCATAATGAAGATAATCCACCATTCTTTCTTCACCTGGTAATTTCTGGTAGCCAAGTTTTTTATGAACCAATTTGCCCATTAGGTCGTATTCATTTTTCACGATAATTTTATCTTTTCCATAAAACTTTCTTCCAAAAACTATCTCATCGATTTTCTTGCTGATTTGGGTTACTCTATTTAGATCATCATATTCAGTGGTTGTAATGACCGTAACCTGGTGAGTATTATCATCAGACCCATCTACTTTAGTTTTTTGATAATAGACACTCTTTAATGGTTGACCAATAAAATTGTATTGCAATGTACTAATGTTGATCCCATCCATTATATTCTCACTGATCGTTTGAATCGTTCTTCCCTTATCATCATAAAAAATTACCGAGTTAAAATGATCGGTAGGTTCATTGCCTGGGTTTAGTAAATATGAAATTGTACCTGTTACCATGCCTTGTGTCTTCAGGCTTTGCTCTGATTTTTCGGGAAATGGCTTCTGTGTGTAATTGGGTGTGTACAGTAAGTGGTCAAACCCATTATCTTTTTGTTGGAAGACTGTTGGAAGTGCTGTAGTGAAATCATAATTGTCATAATAAGTTACAGTTAGCATCTTTGTTGTTGCAGTCACTACGGGAAAACTTTGATCCAAAGAATACTGAATGCCAACTCCTGGCGTGAAAGTTTCGAACCGCCCCAAATGTGATGCCTGTTGAGCAACAATCATATCTTCGAGTGATTGTTGTATTTTATAAATACCTGTGTAGATCGGCCGGTTTAGGAAATCATATTTGGTAAATACCCAGTTGTCTTGTAGTCTTTGATTTCCATCTTGCGTCAATATCAATCTATCCCATTCATCATAAACCATATAAATTGGATCAGCACCTGGTATTTTTTTGATGCTCATTCGATTTAATGCATCATATTCATAACAGAAACACAATTCATCAATTACTGGTAAATCCAATTGCCAATTATTGTTGAGAACAATATTGAAAGCTTTCGGAGGAATTACTACTCTTAATAAGCCATATTCGTCATATATGTACGCAGTACAAAGCCACCCTGTATAATACAAACCATCTTGAGAAACATTGTCATCGGCTTGTACTTTTTTCAATATTGTTCTACCCATATTATCTTTGTATTCCACAACCTTATGATTGTGTTCATCTGAACTGATCATTTTAGAAAGCGTGCCATCGTCATATACGCCAATTTTTTGGTAAGATTTAAAACCAGTTACCTGCCAGATTTTTACGTCGTCAAATTTGCCACTATTCAAATAATGTGTTTCACTACCAACGTTATTGCCTACCCAACTGTTTCCTGCAGGGTATACTGCTGATGTTCTAAAAAGTGGAGATGGTTCCGCTACGGTGTTGCCATAAAAAAAAGTTTGATGCTGATCGGTTAAATAATTGGTATAAAAGTTAGCCTGTTGTTGGAAAGCGTCAAATTTAAAGGAGCCATCAGTTGGATTTCCAGTGGTAGAAACAAAAGGTAAGAAGGTTGACGAACTAAGCCCTACATTATCATAATAAGTAGGCGTTACCAGATCGAAAAAATTATTATCCTCAGAAATGTTACTTCCTTTGTGTATCACCTGTTGCATTGGTCTTCCTAACCCATCAAAATAATTAATGGCGTGAATAGCTTTCATTGGTTCGCCAGATAAGTTTACCAGTGTTTGAGTACGCACCTTATAATCAATCGTATTCACTGAATTAATCCTGATATTGGCATCATAGAACGGAGGCAACAAAGGAGTTTGAACTTGAGCTGTAATGGTATTGAGAACAGTCAGTAAGAAGCAACATAAACTAATTCGACTATACATATATTCAGTTTGTTGTATTAAAATGATGGAGAATTTAGGGTTTAATTTTGCGGAGGAGCACAACTGGTAGTTGAAGGTTCAGTGAAATTCGCACTAACTGAATTGTCAGTCCATTGGTAGTGATAAGTATTTATATAACCACCATACCCATCAGGTACTGAATTAGTACATATTTTTAATCCGATTTCACAATTACATCCTATTTTTTTATAGCCGACACCCGAACACCAACCGTCTGCATTGGTGCATACTCCGTTTTCATTGGCATATACTTGACTGTTAGACTGGACATCAGCAATAGCTTTATTATTTGCATCAGCGCTAGAAACAGTAGAAAAATATTTTCCTTCAGGAATCGTATAAGTCAATCTACTGCCAACAGTCCCTTCTCGAGTACAAGGTCCACAGGTAACCGAAGTTGTTATTTCGCTATTGTAAAAAAGCTTATAAGTGTCTTGAATATTACCACCGGCGTAAATGTAGTCTACTGATTTAATAATATTATTGTCTTGATCTTTGATTGTTTTTAATTGCCCTTTTTCATTGTAAAAATATGTGTTGGTTTTTCCATTAATATCAGTAATTGTACTCACGCCATAATAACCGTAGGTGTAGCTGACCATGCTGCAACTTGGCGGCAACGCATTTCGTAATAATGTTAATCGGGTTGTCAAATCTGATTCAGAAAGCGTTTGCAAATTATCAATGGTTGTTCCAGAAAGTAGCATAGCCTGCGTAAACGAGGTACCGGTAATTTTGGCAACAGGATATAAATATCGGTATCCCCAGATCACTGTATTTTGGATCCCATCTTTTCCTATGTATTCGACAATATTTCCTTTTACATCTCTTTGAACAATGGTTCCCTGAATTACCAAAGGCATGCCTTTAACTGATGCCTCCATACTTTGCATTTCATAGTTTTCTTCATTAGATGAACTACCATTCCAAATAGCATAATTATTTTTCTTTTCTGAAATATCGATACTCGTTCCATTTATTAAAGTAGAAACTTTACTGTTTATAACTGGAGTGATTATATTGTTTGAAATCATCCTGTCATATACTTGTGTTCCTGTAAAATCCTCCGGATATTTATTTGTAGATGTAATCAGATTTCCTTTGCTATCAGTGGTTTCGATAGAAGTTATTTGTTGGTGGTTTGGATTATCATATTTGTATCTGGTTTCAACGATTTGCGGGTTTTGTCCATTTTCATCGTAATTTGTCTCTTGTGTGTAATCCAGATAAACCCACGGTGAATTAATTGAGTATTGCATAATATCAAATGACTCTACGAGCTTACCCATTTCGGGTCTGCAAGCGGCGGTACCACTTGTAGTATCAGTTGCACATGCTACTTCAGGGAGCGGATATTTCTGATTAACTAAAAATCCAACAACAGATTTATAGCCAAGAGCATCAACAGCATAAGAATTGACTTTATTTTTTAACGTAATTAGGTTTTGTCCAGAACTTCTTTTAATGATATTTTCTTCTAAAATTTTTCCATTATGATAGATGGATAGATTAGAGACCGGAGCGTTAATTACAAGATCATTCATAGCTACGGATGCTGAAATATCCTGGGTGCTTGCATATTTAGTTTGAATACCACCGTTTTCAAAATTTTGTCCAAAGCCTTCAACTACTGAACCATAGCTAACCACGTTATTAGAAAAAAGAAATAAGTTTTTTAAAGAACCTGAATACATGCCATAGCAGTCACGATAGCAATAATTATATCTAACAAAATGTTCATAGCCTACTAGTTGATACGTCACTGCAGTGATTTGCCTTGTTTTATATGGCTTTCCATAGATAGGCTCGGTATATTTATTGCAGGATGATAGTGAAAGATTATTTAATTCTCCATAATAATATGTTTTTACGGTTGGGATTTCATTTTTATTCCCTTGCAATATTTGCTTCACCCGTACTCCCCCAACCATCTTGTTTTGATTTCCAAGAGATATTAATGTCGGATAATATTTAAGTTTCGCAGTTGTGCTACCATATTGGGTTCGAGCCATAATCCGAATGGTATAATTTCCTGCTGGCAAAGCATTTAAGGATATGGTGAATGAACTTGTATTGAAATACTGTTGAGGATAGGAAATTGTACCATTAGTATTTTTCACCTCTACAGCTCCGTAATAGTGAAGTGTATTTTGTGGATCATCACCGCAGACAAAAGTCATATCTATATGCACATTCTGTTGTTGATCTATTGTAAATGGGATTGTTTTCCATATCTCGTTATAAAAATCCAGTCCCGTTCCATTGACAGTACATTCATACTCATGATAAATGCCCTTCGTTGTCGGAACCGCTACATAATTTGGCTCGTAAATAATACTATCTATACCGCCGGTGGGATATACAATTTTATTCAGCATTCCTTTAACTGCATAAGTAAAATCTGGTTCCCTGTTGGCTGTGGCTGTTGTGAATGGAGTAACTAAATATCCAGCATCCGCTGAAGGAGGAGGGGGGATTAATGTCTGGTTGATTTTTCCATTGAAAAAACCCCAATGATCCTGCGAAAATGATAATCGTGAGGGACGTTGAAAAGGCTTTATATATTTAAATTGATATACTTGTTCAGTTGTCTCATCATTTATTTGTATTAGATATGGTATTTGACTGTTAGAACTATAAATACTCGAATATTGGTTATCGCAAGTTTCTCCCGAATATGAAAAATAGATGTCTTTGATAATCCGGGGAACGTCAGCAATTCTTTTCCGAAAGATAATTCTTGATAACAATTTATCTGCAATACCGGACATATCGGTGTAATTAAACTCTACAGAGCTGACATCACTTAAAGTGATTGTATGAAGTAATACACCTTGAGTGTGTTGGGTTGTTTTACAACTTCTGATAATATCATTGTGGGTTCCTGCATCAGCTTCTCTAAGCGAATCATTGCAGTCTTCACCGTACAATGCAAGTTTTGCTTG
>CAXTPJ010000059.1:0-10034 GCA_964245855.1 uncultured Ferruginibacter sp.
AGGTCGTTGTGCAAAGCGTACTAAAAAATAATGTTTCAGTCCTTCATACTGCAAACTGCGTTCTTTTATCTCCTGCATCCGGTCAATATCATTGTTGCCGCCGCCGATAATGCACACTACATTTTTGCCTTTGATGGCTTCTGCATAATCATCCAAAGCAGCAATCGATAAAGCGCCTGCAGGTTCTACTACAATGGCATCTTCGTTGTATAATTTCAAAATGGTGGTACATACTTTTCCTTCCGCCACCAGGTGCATACCATCCAGTACTTGTTTGCAAACAGCAAATGTTACATCACCCACCCTTTTTACTGCTGCGCCATCTACAAAGCGTTCAATATTTTCCAGCGTTACCGGTTCACCTGCTTTTAAGGCCGCCAGCATACTGGGAGCGCCTTCCGGTTCTACACCAATGATCTTTGTTTCTGGCGATACACTTTTAAAATAAGAACCAACGCCTGCACACAAACCACCGCCGCCGATCGGTACAAATACATAGTCTGCTTTTGTTTGTTGTTCATCCAATGCTTCAATGATCTCCATGCCAACCGTAGCCTGTCCCTCAATAATCTTGTAATCATCAAACGGCGGAATGAATTTCATGCCGTTTGCTTCCGTATATTTTTTTGCCGCTGCTGCGCAATCATCGAAAGTGTCGCCGGTTAATTTTACTTCAATCCAGTCTTCGCCAAACATTTTTGTTTGCGTAATTTTTTGATTCGGTGTAATCACCGGCATAAAAACCACGCCTTTTACTTTCAACTTTTTGCAACTGTAAGCAAAGCCTTGCGCATGGTTGCCGGCACTGGCACATACTACGCCTTTTTCCAATTGATTAGCAGGCAGGCTGCTCATCATATTGTACGCTCCACGGATCTTGTAACTTCTCACTACCTGCATGTCTTCCCTTTTTAAATACACATTGCACTTGTATTTTTTGGAGAGGTTGCTGTTTAGTTGCAACGGCGTTTCCGCCACCACATTTTTCAAACGCAGGGCAGCACCTGAAAAATCAAGGAGTCCGCCCCCATCCCCTAAAGGGGAGTTATACAACGTCACTACTTTTTCTTCAACCATACTCTTAACTTTATTATTCCATCTACAATTACTTATGCCCTATAAATAACTCCCCTTTAGGGGACGGGGGAGGCTACGCCAATTCCAATGCTTCCGCTTTTTTCTTTTCTGCTTTCGCCGGTGTTTGTACGGCTTTCATATTCGTCATCGCCTGCCTTAAAACAGCACCGATCTTTTCTACCGGGTGAGAGCGGATGATCTTGTTTACTTCAATGATGCTGCGGTTATCCACGCCGTTGTCTTTCCCATCATTAAAGTTGGTACCGATCACATCTTTATCAATCGTGGTCATAAACTCTTTCAACAATGGTTTTGCTGCATGATCAAATAGATAGCAACCATATTCCGCTGTATCAGAAATAACCCTGTTCATTTCAAACAATTTTTTACGGGCAATGGTATTGGCGATCAATGGAGTTTCATGCAATGATTCATAGTAAGCAGATTCTTCTTTGATACCTGCTTCTACCATTGTCTCAAAAGCCAGTTCCACTCCTGCTCTTACAAAAGCAACCATCAACAAACCATTATCAAAAAATTCCTGGTCGCTGATCGGTTCACTTGTCGGCGCTGTTTTTTCAAAAGCCGTTTCTCCGGTGGCAGCACGCCAGGTCAGTAGGTTTTTATCATCGTTTGCCCAGTCCTGCATCATGGTGGAAGAGAACACGCCACTCATAATATCATCCTGGTGTTTTCGAAACAGGGGACGTAAAATATTTTTCAGTTCAGTTGATAGTTCAAATGCTTTCAGCTTTGCAGGGTTTGTCAATCGGTCCATCATAGCAGTCACGCCGCCATGCTTCAACGCTTCGGTAATTGTTTCCCAACCATACTGGATCAATTTCGCAGCGTATGCTTTGTCAATTCCTTTTTCCACCATTTTATCAAAACTTACAATAGAACCGGTTTGCAGTACGCCGCACAAAATAGTTTGCTCACCCATCAGATCTGATTTTACTTCTGCCACAAAAGAAGAGCGTAATACACCTGCTTTATGACCACCGGTGGCCACTGCATACGCTTTTGCCTGTGCCAATCCTTTTCCTTCCGGATCATTTTCAGGATGCACAGCTATCAGCGTAGGTACACCAAAACCTCTTTTATATTCTTCCCTTACTTCTGTACCCGGGCATTTCGGCGCTACCATAATCACCGTAATATCTTTGCGGATCTGCGTACCTTCTTCCACAATATTAAATCCATGTGAGTAAGATAACGTAGCGCCATGTTTCATCAACGGCATTACTGCTTTTATTACGGAAGTATGTTGCTTATCCGGCGTTAGGTTCAGCACCAAATCAGCCGAAGGAATCAGCTCTTCATACGTGCCGGTTACAAAACCATTTTCAGTGGCATTTTTATAAGAAGCCCTTTTTTCTTTGATCGCTTCATCACGCAATGTGTACGAAATATCCAAACCGGAATCCCTCATATTCAAACCCTGGTTCAGCCCTTGTGCACCGCAACCAATGATCACAATTTTTTTACCTTTCAAGACACTTACGCCATCAGCAAATTCGCTGAGGTTCATAAATTCACAAACACCTAATTGATCCAGTTGCTCTCTTAATGATAATGAGTTAAAATAATTTGCCATCGTTTTTTGTTTTGTCCCCATCCCGAAATGGTGCAGGGAATTTTTTAATTGTTGATTTTAATGTATGTTCCCGGCGACAGCACTTCCTTCAACTTCAGTGGCGTCGCACTCTTGTACTTTTGTTCTGGCCTCACCTCTCTTATCCCATCTCCCATGGAGAAGGGACGGTACATTCAAACTTTTCCTGTGCATTTAATCTTCCACATCAACCTCCATTCTTGTAGGACCGGTAGGCCTATCTTTTGCTATAATTGAAAAAGTAATAATTATCCGGTTCTTGCCCTAAGCCCCTCCTTGGGAGGGGTTTGGGGAGGCTTGTTACATACTAAACACCTCTTCCTGCTGGTTCAAATATTCATTCTCTGTTGCTTCTTCTCCCGGCTCCCGGTATTCAAACTCCTGCAATTTTTTATGGAAACCATCACTGCTTTTGATGATTGCCACCCGGGCGCTCCTTACAAATTCAATGAGGCCATAGGGTTCCAATACTTTCATAAAACTGTCGGTTTCTTCCCGTTGACCGCTTACTTCAAACACCGTATAATCTTTCCTGATCACCACCGCTTTGGCGCCGTATTGACTTAACAGGCGTTCTACTTTTACTTCTTCGGTAATGATCTCTGTGGGCACTTTGTACAATGCCAGTTCCTGCCAGATGATTTCGTCGTTGGTATTGTAATATGCTTTCAGCACTTCTACCTGCTTCTCAATCTGGCGGCAAAGTTTACGCACCACATCTTCTGTTTCGTTGATCACAATGGTAAAGCGGTGTACACTGTCCACTTCACTGGGAGAAGTGTTCAGACTTTCCACATTGATCTTTCTTCTTGAAAAAATGATGGCGATGCGGTTTAGTAAACCAATCTGGTTTTCTGTATAAACCGTTATCGTGTATTCCTGCTTTTGCATATCAATAATTTTAGTAAATCCTTTTATAATGTTCTACCACCGGGAATGGATCGTAAAAACGATGCAGCAATTTTTTCCATTCAGCGTATGCTGCACTTTGCCTGAATCCTTCCGTATGATCTTCCAATGTTTTCCAGCGAACGATCAATAAGTATTTATTTTCTTCTTCCTGGCATCGTTGCAATTCATGTTCAATATATCCTTTCGTGGATGCAATGATTAGTTGCTTTGCCAAACGCTGTTTCAAAATTCATTGCCTATCCCGGCCTGATGTTTAAAATAACTATTTTTGTTATCATACTTTTGTCTGTTCAATAAAGAAACAATTGTACAAGAGTGCGACGCCAATGAAATTGAACAAAGATCCAAAAGCCGGTTACAAAAATCCTGTGCATTTTATTTTCTAACCCTGCTCAAGCGCCGTCAGGGTTTTTAACCGCTGACGAGGTATTTGTACTACTCCCCTTTAGGGGACGGGGGCAATTTCTTCTTTCGACAATACAATTTCCGAAACGCCCCTGCCCTGCGGCACCATGGGAAAAACATTGTTCTCTTTGCCCACCATGATCTCAAGCAAATAACTGCCATCATGATCCAGCATGGTTTGCAGGGCATCTTTCAGTTTGTTGCGTTCTGTTACTTTTTGTCCATCTATATAATAACCTTTGGCCACTGCAACAAAATCCGGGCTGGTGATATCTACAAACGAATACCTTTTTTCATGGAACAATTCCTGCCACTGGCGCACCATTCCAAGGAATTGATTATTTAGAATAATGATCTTCACGTTTGGTTTAAACTGCATGATGGTGCCCAGTTCCTGTATGGTCATTTGGATACCGCCATCGCCGGCAATAGCAACAACCGTTCTTTCCGGCGCACCATATTTAGCACCAATGGCTGTTGGCAATGCAAAGCCCATGGTACCCAAGCCACCACTGGTGATATTGCTTTTGCTTTGGTTCATCTTCGCATAGCGGCAGGCTACCATCTGGTGCTGGCCTACATCTGTTACAATAATGGCATTGCCTTCGGTTAATTCATTCAATGCTTTGATCACTTCGCCCATCGACATTACTTCGTCTGTTGGGTTCATTTCCTGGTTGATGCAGGTAGCCTGTTCTTTGGCGGTGCAATCGGCAAATTGCTGCAACCAGGCTGTATGTTCTTTTGGGGTAACCAATGCCGTTAGTAGCAGCAATGTTTCTTTACAATCGCCCCAAACCGGCACGGTTGTTTTTACATTTTTATCTATTTCAGAAGGATCAATATCGAGGTGGATTACTTTTGCCTGCTTGGCATATTTATCCAACCGGCCGGTAACCCTATCATCGAAACGCATCCCGATGGCGATCAAGACATCGCATTCGTTGGTGAGTAAATTAGGACCGTAGTTGCCATGCATGCCCAACATTCCAACACCCAATGGATGATCAGTTGGAATAGCGCTCATGCCCATGATCGTCCATGCCGCAGGCAAGCCGGCCTTTTCTATAAAAGCTTTAAACTCTTTTTCTGCCTTGGCCAATATTACGCCCTGCCCAAAAATTACAAATGGTTTTTTGGCTTCATTGATCAGCTTCGCCGCTTCTTCAACATACTCTTTCCTAACGATCGGCTTCGGACGGTAACTCCTGATGTGATCGCATTTTTTATATCCTTCGTAATCGAATTTCTGCAACTGTGCATTCTTGGTAATGTCTATCAATACCGGACCAGGACGGCCGCTGCCGGCAATGTAAAATGCCTTGGCCATCACCGCAGGAATTTCAGTAGCATCGGTAACCTGGTAATTCCATTTGGTAACAGGCGTGGTAATATTGATCACATCGGTTTCCTGGAAAGCATCGGTTCCTAACAAATGAGCAAACACCTGCCCGGTAACGCATACCAGCGGAGTAGAATCAATCATTGCATCTGCCAAACCAGTCACCAGGTTGGTAGCCCCCGGACCGCTGGTTGCAAACACCACTCCCGTTTTTCCACTGGCCCTTGCAAAGCCCTGCGCCGCATGAATGGCACCTTGCTCATGGCGAACGAGTATATGTTCCAGGCGGTCGTTGTAATCATACAACGCATCATATATCGGCATAATGGCTCCACCCGGATAGCCGAAAACAGTAGTAACGTTTTCGTTGAGGAGAGCGTCGAGTACGGCTACGCTGCCACTTATGGCCCCCTCCAAACCTCCCCCGGTGGGGGAGGCTTTTGGACTCTGCTGTTGCAAAGACTGTTCAATTTTTTTATTCTCCGTTGGAGCATTTACATTATTGGCTATCACCGGCTGCTGTATTTTTTCGATAACTTCCATGTCTATAAATTTAAAATCTCTTTAAATAATCATACTCTTTCAAAGTCCCTCACCGAGGGGATTTAGGGCGCCTCATCCGTCACACAGCCCTGGCTTGCATCCTTCACACACATGGCATATTTATACAACACACCCCTTGTTTCTTTCAGCTTCGGTTTTTGCCAATTGCTTTTTCTTGCCGCAATAATATCATCAGCCACTTTTAACGTGATGAGGTTTTTAGTAGCATCCAACTCAATGACATCATCATCTTCCACGAAAGCTAATAAACCTCCTTCAAAGGCTTCTGGTGTAATATGTCCTACCACGAAGCCATGAGAACCGCCACTGAAGCGGCCATCAGTAATTAAAGCGACATCTTTACCCAGGCCTGCTCCTGAAATAGCGGAGGTTGGTTTCAACATTTCCGGCATTCCCGGTGCCCCTTTCGGGCCTTCGTTTCTTATCACCACTACATCACCTTTTTTAACCCGTCCGCTGGCGATGCCTGCTACCAAATCTTTTTCGCCGTTGAAAACCCTTGCCGGGCCTTCAAAACGTTCGCCTTCTTTTCCGCTGATCTTGGCAACGCTTCCTTTTTCTGCGAGGTTGCCATATAATATTTGTAAGTGCCCAGTGGCTTTTAAAGGCCGATCAACAGGATAAATAATCTTTTGTGTTTCAAAATTGATCGGTTTTACATCAGCTAAATTTTCTGCCAATGTTTTGCCGGTTACAGTAAGACATTCACCATGCAGCATGCCTTCATTCAACAGGTATTTCATTACTGCAGGTACGCCACCGATGGCTGGTAACTCCTGCCATAAATATTTTCCGCTTGGCTTGAAATCGGCCAGTACCGGCGTTTTATCGCTGATGCGTTGAAAATCATCCTGCGTCAAATCAACATCCACACTCCTGGCCATTGCAATTAAATGCAATACGGCATTGGTACTGCCACCAAAGATCATTACCGTTACAATTGCATTTTCAAATGCCTTTTTCGTCATGATATCTTTCGGGCAAATATTTTTTTCCAGCAACACTTTGATCGCCCTGCCTGCGTCTAAGCATTCCTGTTGCTTTGCATCGCTTACTGCACGGTTGCTCGAAGAATAGGGCAAACTCATTCCCAATGCTTCGATGGCGCTGGCCATGGTATTGGCCGTGTACATTCCGCCGCAGGCGCCAGCGCCCGGACAACTATGTTTAATTACTTCTTTAAAATCTTCCGGTGTAATGGTGCCTGCTAACTTTTTTCCCAATGCTTCAAAAGCAGAAATGATATTCAGTTCCTCGCCTTTGTAATGACCGGGATCAATGGTGCCCCCATAGACCATAATAGAGGGGCGGTTCAACCTTCCCATGGCGATGATAGCTCCGGGCATATTTTTATCACAGCCCGGCAAAGCGATCAACCCATCGTAATAAAAACCACCACAAACAGATTCGATGCTGTCAGCAATCAGGTCACGGCTTACCAGTGAATACCGCATGCCGTCTGTCCCATTGCTGATGCCATCACTGATGCCGATGGTGTTAAAGATCAATCCAACCAGGTCGTTTTCCCACACACCCTTCTTCACCACTTTGGCCAAGTCGTTCAGGTGCATGTTGCAGGTATTGCCGTCATAGCCCATGCTGCAAATACCCACCTGCGCTTTGTTCAGGTCATCATCTGTTAAGCCGATACCGTACAACATGGCCTGTGCAGCCGGTTGCGTTTCATCCTGCGTTAATACTTTTGAATACCGGTTTAAAGCCTCCCTGCCCTCCAAAGGATTAGCCCCCCTGTCCCCCGAAAGGAGGTTCTGGATTTCTGCGGTTGCAGGCTGTTCGCCCTCTTTGCTCCCCAAAGGAGGATATTGCGCAACAGCATTATTTATTTTATCGCTCATTCGTATATTACTTTTTTTATTTTGTACCAACTGTTGTCCATTATTCAGCATCGTTGTGTCACTCACTTGTACTATATAATCTATACTGAGCTATTCTATGCTCCTAACTATACTATGCTATCATAAAATAATTTCTTTTTGTTGAACCCTTGGTCTTGAAGCCCCTCCTTCGAAGGGGTTTGGGGAGGCCGTCCTTTCCTGGTAAGACAACTGTATTTTCCTTGATACGCTATCATTCCAGCTTAAAGGAAATGCTACATCATCCAAACTTTTCCAGCCAACTATCTCTGCTGCAGTGCCACAATAAAAAACAGCATCGGCTTGCTTCAATTCTTCAATGGTAAAAAACTTCTCCTCTACTTCAATTTCCAACTCATCACAAAGCTCAATCACTGTTGCCCTGGTGATGCCCGGCAAAATATTTCCTAACGCAGGCGTAACCAATTTACCATCCTTCTCATAAAACAAATTGGCGCCGGGACCTTCTGCAACATTATCATTCATATCAAGCAACAACGCTTCATCAAAACCATTTGCTTTTGCTTCCTGGCTGGCCAGGATTGAGTTTACATAATGTCCTGCAGCCTTTGCTTCTATCTTAAACCCTTTCGGGTTAGGTCGCTGAAAAGAACTCGTCATTACCCTTAACAATTGGTCGCCTAAAAACTTACCCATCTCCCAGGCTTCAATCACAATAAAGGATTGTTCATTTTTTACAAAACTCATGTTGGCCGGTGCATACACAACCGGGCGGATGTAAGCATTCTGTAAATTGTTTTTTGCCAATACCTGGTAAGTTGCATCAATCAATTCACCCACTGTCCAATGAAAAGGCATATTCAATGCAGCGGCAGAATTCTTTAAGCGTTCATAATGTTCGATGGCTTTAAAAATCCTGGTGCCATCTTCAGCAATTTTATAACTGCGGATACCTTCAAAGACACTATACCCATAATGCAGGCTCTGGCTATAGAAATCCATCTTTGCCTCAGTTGCTTTTACAAATGCTCCGTTTAAGAAGATCACGGTATTGTCGTTATAATAAGTTGCCATGCCCCCATCCCCTAAAGAGGAGTTATTTAAAGTGTATAATAATATCTAAAATTCCATTCTTGCTAAGTATTTTGCCTTGTTCCCCTTTAGGAGATAGGGGCAAACAAAAAGCCCGGCTCTTGTTGGAGCCGGGCTTTTATTTATCATAAGTTATCTAAATAAAGTTTCCTTCTCCATGTACACCAGGTATAATAATGACAATGACCGCAATAATAATCACTGCGATATTTTTAATGCCATTAAATAATTTGCTGTACATCATTGAGAAGTGTTGTATAGCAAATATAACGGTAACAATTTTTAAAACAAAGAACTTTTTTAAAGCGTTTAATTGTTGCAACGTTTAACCGTTTAAGGTTAAAAACTGCAGTGAATAAAAGCCTTAAACGAATCAACGTTATATGATCGTTGATTTTCTTAACTCAATATTTTCCTGGCTAAATACGCCAGAGATTTTTCCCAATACATATTCATGGATCAACTCGCCAATCGTTGATGTGAAATAGAAATTGATCGGGTCGATATCTTTTGTAACAAACATGCTTTCCACGGTCCATTGCACTGCATCCCTTACCAGCTTTGCTTCTTTAGTTAATCCTAAATAATCCAGCATCATAGCCGCTGATAAAATTGAGCCCAACGGATTGGCAATATCCTGTCCTGCTGCCTGTGGGTAACTTCCATGGATAGGCTCAAACAAAGCAGTAGAAACACCGACTGATGCAGAAGGCAATAAGCCCAGCGAACCGCTTATCACGCTGGCTTCGTCGCTG
This sequence comes from uncultured Ferruginibacter sp., assembly GCA_964245855.1. Taxonomy (GTDB): domain Bacteria; phylum Bacteroidota; class Bacteroidia; order Chitinophagales; family Chitinophagaceae; genus Ferruginibacter. Next base: position 9,598 of record CAXTPJ010000059.1, read on the forward strand.
ATGATATCTCCGAATAAATTTTCTGTGAGTACCACATCAAACTGTGCAGGATTTAAAATGATCTGCATCGCAGCATTATCTACAAATAAAAAATCAACTGCTACTTCAGGATATTCTACTGCGATATCTTTTACCACTTTTCTCCAAAGCCGGGATGTTTCCAGCACATTGGCTTTATCTACCAGTGTCAATTTTTTTCTTCTTTGCATGGCTGCTTTAAAAGCCTGGTGCGCTATCCTGTCAATTTCTGCTTTCGTGTATTCGCAACCATCAGATGCCCAGGTTTGGTCTTCGTTGGTTTTCTTTTCACCAAAGTAAATACCACCGGTGAGTTCCCTGTAAATAACAAAATCAACATTCTCCAGTTGCTTTGTCTTCAATGGCGATAAATGCTGCAAAGAAGGATAGGTAGTAATAGGACGAATGTTTGAAAACAA
>CAXTPJ010000060.1:0-10028 GCA_964245855.1 uncultured Ferruginibacter sp.
ATAATTTTGAGCCCTGGTTGAGCAGCATTGGCGACGCTCCGTTCAACTTCAGTTCGCTATTTGGCATTCTTGCCGCAACCCCCTATTTTTAACAACTGCTAAATAATTATCAAATGAGAAAACTATCATCCGTGCTGCTGATCACCGTTTGTGCCATTACCGCAAGTTGCAACAAAGATCCTTTTAAGGTTACAGAGACCAGCATTGTAACCGCCAGCATCGATGGACAATCTTATGAAAGTAATAAGATCACTGTAAAAAAGATCCTGTAACCGGCGAACTGCTCTCCTTCAGTTCAATTGCATACGATGATATTGCGATTGGCATTCAGCTCGATGCTGCCACACCGGCCTACCAGGTGGGGTCGTATGCTTTTCGTCCATCCGGTGTTACCGGTGTGATACTCATCAGTTTCAGCGTTGCTCCCTTTACAGCCCAACCAGGATTAACCTGGGTAACCAGCCAGGAAAGTACACTCGATCATTTTGTAGTGGAACGGTCAGCCGACGGCATCAATTTTTTACAGGTAGGCGGCGTAATACCTTCTACTGGTGCTGATACCAATACGTATAATTTCATTGACATTACAGCAACAGCTTTTCAAAAAGCCTACTACCGGCTGAAAATCATGAACCGGGATGGATCATTCAGTTATTCAGCCATCAGGACATACGCAGGGCTGGAAGATTACAACGCTTATTATGGCGCCCGCACAAATCGCTTTAAAGGCTTCAACGGCACTATACAGGTTACATCCCATGACCGCACTGCAAAAGTAGTGGTTGGTACTTTCGCTTTTGATTTTATCAATGCTGCCGGTGCTATACAACAAATCAGAAATGGAATTTTCAGGGTTTTCTATTAGAACAACATGAGTGGCAGCGATACCAAAAGAATTGCAAGGCTTACCGCTATCTTAATTCAACTGCAAACTAAAAGGTTGTTGACCTCCACCGCCCTGGCTGAAAAATTCGGGGTAAGTGTACGAACCATTTACCGGGATATAAAAGTACTGGAACAGGCTGGCGTGCCGGTTTTAACTGAAGATGGCAAAGGCTATTCCTTAATGGAAGGCTACAAAATTCCACCGGTAATGTTTACGGAAGAAGAAGCCAATGCACTCATCACTGCAGAACAATTGGTGTTGACCAACAAAGACAGTTCGCTGATTGCAGCCTACACAGAAGCCATCAATAAAGTAAAAGCAGTGCTGCTGTATTCCACCAAAAACAAGGCAGAATTATTATCCAACCGCATTGTAGTGAGCGCCGCCATGCAGGGTGAAAACACCAGCAATTCATTGGCGTTAATTCAATACGCCCTCACCAATTTTAAAAGGGTCAATATTGTATATCATTCAGAACACAAGGATGAACAGACAGAACGGGCAATTGAACCATTTGCCCTGTATTACAACTTTAAAGAAAACTGGACGTTGATTGCCTACTGCACACTAAGAAAAGATTACCGCATGTTCCGGCTGGACCGGATCAAAAAAATTCACCAGCTCAATGCGAGTTTTACGCCGCACAAACTTAGCGTGAGGGATTTTTTAAACGCCAACGAAAAAAAGTTTACCACCCCTGACACACCTTTGTCATAACAACGGTGCAGCTTCGCACCATGAACAATCTATTCAACCCAACAGACGTTGCCAATATTTTAGAACGCATCGAAAAATTAACGCCCGCTGCCCAACGCCAATGGGGCAAAATGACAGTGGCACAAATGCTGGCACATTGCACCGCATCGCTTCAAACAGCCATGGGGCTCGATCATCCCCAAAAACTGCCTTTCTTTTTAAGGCTGATTGGTAAGTTGCTGAAGAAAAGTTTCTTCAGCGAAAAACCATACCCTAAAAATTCTGCTACAGATAAAAGCTACATCATTACCGGAGACCGGGATTTTGAAAAGGAAAAGACAACCGTTATCAAACTGATCAAAACCTTTGCAGCCGGCGGGGCAGAAAAATGTAACCGGCAACCGCATGTATTTTTCGGACAACTTACACCAGAACAATGGGCCATCATGCAATGGAAACATTTCGATCATCATTTAAGGCAGTTCGGGGCGTAAAGAATACAAGGCCATTGTCGATGGTATATAGATAATACCTGGGGTGGAGCGTTTGCTTTACGTATCAATTAAGTCCATAACCGATAGTCAATAGAAAAAACTTTCAGGAAGGGCTTTTCACAGTCATCAATTATTAACTGTTGTTTAAATCAGCAGCGGTAATCTTTTATGAGAGGGTTCTATACTGATTAATCATGCTTTGTCTTAAATGCTGCAAGTCCTTGGTCTATTGTCAATAGGGGCAACCACCTGTAATAAGCGTCCGCTGTAGTAATGAAACACGTATTGCCCTTAGTACGCATGTCGTTGGTGAATGAACCATCACCTATGGACTATCAAACATTGGCTATCGACTATGAACCATTGACTATCCCCTACGCTCAATGCCCAACGATATCCAGCTTCACCCCTGTTTTTACAATGACAGAAACACCTGAACTGCTGCTTACTGAATGGCACACTGCATTTGTGTTTACAACAGGATAATTGGGTACGCCATTTTTAATGATCACATCAATATATTGGTCAGGCACAATACTGCAACTCCAGTTAGCGCTGTTTTCCCAGGCAGTACTGATGCCCCCCGTCCAGGTGCTGGCAAACTTTAAAGTAACCGGTGTACTGTACAAAGTACTGCTGCCATTGGTTTGTACACAGCGGTATTGATAGCCATAATAACTCCGTGGTGGATTGTTGATGATCAATACATTTTCGAAACTGCCGGTGTACAAAGCATTTTCTGAAACATCTACAAAACCACTACCGGTATTTACCTGCCACTTGTAGGTGTAGCCCGGCAATGGGTCAACAGAAAAATAAGTAGCAGTGGCGGGGCAAATTTTTCTTTCTGTAACCGTTGTGCACTGGTTGGTGTAAGCCAATACAACCGAATCAACATAAAAACTGGTATCGGTGCCAATCACCATTTTTAAGCGGTATAAAATATTTACGCCACCGGTATAATTGCTGAGCGAATCAGTATAGCTAAACGATTTATTAATAAAAGTTCCACTGGCATACTGCGTATTGATGGCAACATAATCTGCATCAGAAGGCAGTTTTCTTTCTACAACAATATTCATTCCGGCAGCAGCTTTAATACTCCAGTTGAATATTGCATTGCAATTGTTGATTGCTGCAGATTGTGTATGTAATTTTTGAATGAATGAAACAAAAGCTTTCTTCACATCAGGAATACCATAACCACTGCGGTCATCAGGAGTTGTGTAGCGGTCGCTTGCCTGGCGTAGCCCTTGCATAATATCCATGTTTTTTACTTCCGGGAAAGCCTGCCATAAACAGGTGGTAATACCGGCCATTATTGGACAGGCGAAAGAAGTACCATTCCCAAAAACCGGCGCACCGGTGCTGGTTCCGGCAACCACTGCACTGGCGCCTACTGCTGCTACATCGGGTTTTATTTGCCCATCACTGTTGGGCCCATACCCACTAAAACCTGCCACCTGCCTTGAAGTATTGACTGCACCAATGGTAAGCACACTATCTGCATCACCCGGCGTGGCAATATAATGCCAGCTATTGTTGCCATCGTTACCTGCAGCAGCCACCATCAAAATACCTTTCTTGGCAGCCATATTGGAAGCTTTTGCAATGATGGTGGTATTGCCATTCAATTCGCTGTAAGTATGATTGAAACTGCTGTTATCAAAAGTATTGTACCCCAATGACACAGAGAATACATCCACACCCAGGCTATCTGCCCGCTCTGCCGCCACTGCAAAATTCTGTTCTTCAATCGGGTATTCTGTTGCAATGTCTTCTGTGCGGTATAAGTAAAAAGATGCCGCCGGAGCAGTACCAACAAAACTGCCGGGCATATTGGAAGCAATGGTGCTAAAGCATTTCATACCATGTGAATCATCTTCATTTACGCTGCTGTTGCTGGTAACAAAATCCCAGGTACCCAATATTTGCCCGTTATTGCGTGCACTATCAAAATTGGGCAAGGTTTGATAATTATAAAAACCATCATCAATCACTGCCAGTTGCATCCCCTGCCCCCGGAAACCATAGTTGTGCAGGAACTCTGCATTGTGCAGGTGAACCTGATCATAAGAAGATCCATAACTGTACACATCGGTTACCCGCTGCGCATTGTTATTGTCTGCAGGCCGAAAAGATGAAGGTGGATCGAGTTGTTTGTTTACGGCTTTATCTCCGTTTAATAACCTTGCGGCAACCGGTGAAGACGATTGTACAAAAGGGTAACCATTGATGCGGCCCAATGCTGCTGCATCTGTGACAATGCAAACCTGGTTCAGCCATTTGCTGTAGTTGACAATGGTGACATTTCCGGCCAGCCGGATACTGTCTATGTAGCGTTGCGGAATGGGCAGGTCAGTTTCATCTATGCTGATACCGTACCTTGTTCTGCGGTTGATAGCACGCTGGGTAAGGAATTGAGAAGGGTTGCCAATACTGTAAGGGCTGCCGGTTTTATTCTTTAACCGGACAACATACCGGGTAAATTGCGCAGTGGCCGGCAAATAAAAAGCAGCGCTAAGCAATAACAGCAATAAACATTTCTTCATTACATATTCCTTCATAAGAACCGTAAAATTAAGTTAACTGTTGCAGAACTGTATGGAACGATTGGTTAATACAAACTGCAGGCTGTTTACAAAACAACCTGCAGGTAATTTAATTTGTTGAAGGAAAAATAATTTGAGTTCTGAGCTGCATGAAAAAACTAAAGTACAAGTGTGCTTATTCTTTCCTTTCCTCAAAAGAAAAGGATAACAAAAATCATATTTACCAATAAAGTTCAACAGTATTTCTGAAGCCTGGAAAAAATCAAATCAATAGCTGAAGACATTAAGCTTTGGGAATGATCCAGCGAATACCTACTGCGATAGAATTAAATCCGCTGGCATTTGCAGATGCAGTAAAATTATTTTGTGTAGAAGTATTAATAACAGCACCAGATGGATTTAAAGCATCTGCTTTTGAATGAGTATAATTTACAGAAAACAAATCAGAAAGACTTGCCTCCAGCCATAATTTTTTACCTGCCTGGAACGAAATTCCGGGAGTAATACCAAATTCGGCCTGCCAGGCTTTTCCCTTATCAGTTGTTACACCTTGGGCAACAGTCTTGGAATGACTAAAAATAGCCAATACGTTCGCCTGGCCATACAGCATCCACTTATTTGCCAATGGAAAATATTGCCTGTAAAATACTCCGGCTCCATAACCATTACTGGATGTCTTGGACGTAAGATCAACCCTTTCGGTAGCACTGCCTGAGACATGTAACTGAATGCCTACAACTTTGTTCTGTTGTATTGCCACACCCACTTGTGGTAACGCCGCCCACATATTTGTTTTGGCTGTGCTGTTTCCTGATTCTGTTTTGCTATTGCTAAAACTGGCAGAGCCGCCGATGAATAAACTTCCTTTAGCAACCTGTGCCTGGGCTAATTGAATAAGGACAATGCCCGATAGGGCGAGTACGATTTTTTTCATGATGGTAAAGTTTTAAAATTAATTTTTTTCCAAGGGCATGAAAGAAGATTTTATGCTGCACCACAAACACCTCATTAACACAAGTTTGTGAAATGATTATTATGCAAGTAAAGCATACACCCATACCGCAATTGCAGCACCAGTGATGGGCGCTACCACCGGAATCCAGCTATAAGCCCAATCACTATCCCTTTTATTTTTTACCGGCAAAAGAAAATGTGCCAGCCTTGAACCAAGGTCACGGGCAGGGTTAATTGCATAACCGGTACTGCCCCCCAGCGACAGGCCAATGGACAGTACCAAAAAGGCAACCGGTAAGGCATCCAGTGCGCCCAGCTTCATATCTGCTTTGCTGATGAACAGTACCCCCAGCATTAAAACGAATGTGCCGATGAGTTCGCTTAAAAAATTATTGACAGGATTTTTGATAGCAGGCGTTGTACAAAACACTGCCATTTTTAAATCCCTGTTTTCCGTTTCATCAAAGTGTTGTTTATAACTTACCCAAACCAGGAAAGAGCCAGACATAGCGCCGAGCATTTGTGCCAGGATATAATACGGAACATTGCTCCATTCATGGGTTTTAATGGCCAGCCCGATAGTAATTGCAGGATTCAAATGAGCGCCGCTTGCAGCCGCCGTGGTGTACACGCCAACAAAGACAGCCATGGCCCAGCCAAAAGAAATTACGATCCATCCACTGCCGTTGCCTTTTGTTTTATTGAGTACTACATTGGCCACTACACCGTTGCCAAGCAATAATAAAATAGAAGTACCTACAAATTCGGAGAGGAAAGGTGACATAAGCAAATCGTTTTTAAGTGTTATAGTTTTTACTTCTTACAAAAAATAAAGCAGCAATAGTTTATTTTATTAGATAGCCCTGGGCAAGTTTGATAAAATCTTTTACCTGTTCAATTTTCCAGGCTTCATCTTTATTCCTTTCTTTGGCCATTAAATCTGCTACAATTGGCGCAGCTTCGATGGCTGCCATTGCATCTAAAAATAACAACCGGATCCTTCTTGCTAAAATATCTTCCACCATCATCGCCATTTCCTTCCGTATCATCCAAACCACTTCTGCTTTGGTATATGGATATGCCGGATGAATTTTTTCAGCAAGTGATTTATCAGCTTCAATCAATTGTTTTATTGCTGTTGCATCTGATCCATAAACCGACCAATGATCGTCATCATTCTTATCAATCCATCCATGCAATTGCAAGTTTTTTGTTTTACAACCTGCAGTTTGCAATCCTGCATATTGCGCCGCCTTGTTTACCGCATGTTCTGCCATACTACGATAGGTTGTCCACTTACCACCGGTAACATGAATCAAACCCGAGGGCAGTACAGCTACTTGATGGTCCCTTGGCATCACTGCCGTCTTTTTTTCATCACTCACTTTAGCCAGTGGACGTAAACCCGCAAACACACTCTTCACATCACGGTAACCAAGAGACGAATTACTATACCGGTTAAAATGATGAATGATAAAATCAATTTCCTGTTGCAAAGGCTTCGGTTCGTTGGTAATATTTTCTACCGGCGTATCAGTTGTTCCTAACAATAATTTGTCGTGCCAGGGAATGGCAAACAATACCCTACCATCGTCTGTTTTTGGAATCATCAGCCCGGCAATGCCTTTAAAAAAATGTTTCTCTACTACCAAATGAATTCCCTGCGATGGAGCAATGGTTTGTTGTGTATGCCCTTCGGCCAACCGCAACAGTTCATCTGCAAACACGCCTGTTGCGTTGATGATTGCCGCAGCTTTTAATTCGTACACTTCACCACTCAATTCATCTTTGGCAACTACTGCTTTTATTGCTCCGGCTTCTTTTATAAAATCCGTTACACCAACATAATTAATGACCGTAGCCCCCTGCCCCATAGCTGTTTGTGCCAGGTTAATGGCGAGGCGGCTGTCATCAAACTGGCCATCAAAATATAATACACCGCCAACCAGTTTGGTTTCTGCCAGGTTGGGCAGATTGCGGATGGCGCCCTTTTTTGACAACAATTTTGTTTTGCCCAAACTCAACTTGCCCGACAGCCATTCGTATAACGACAAGCCAAAACCATAATACCATTTTTGCCGCCAGTTGTAAAAAGGAACTACAAATGCAAGGGTATGACAAACATGCGGTGCATTTTTCAGCAGCCTGCCTCTCTCCAGCAGCGCTTCTCTTACCAGCCGGATATTGCCCTGTTCTAAATAGCGCACACCACCATGTACCAGCTTGGTGGCCCTGCTGCTGGTACCTTTTGCAAAATCATGTTTTTCCAGCAACAAGGTTTTATAACCACGACTGGCCGCATCCACCGCACAACCCAAACCGGTAGCTCCTCCGCCAATAATAATGATATCCCATTGGGCAGTAGCTGTTAATTGTTGTATGGATTGATTGCGGTTCAATTGTTATTAAAGGTTTTTTTCACGCCCGCCTGAATGATCTTTCGGGCAGGCAAAGACGCAAAAGAAAAGAAGCAAAGAATAATACAAATGCTTTTACAACAACTCAGGTGGTACGAAATCTTGAAACAAAGATTTTACTTCACGCAAAGGCGCCAAAAAGAAAAGACGCAAAGAATGAAATCAAAACACATTGTAACAAAAATGCCCTTTTCAAATCAGACATCAGAGAATCATACATCAGACATTATCCCTGCATCCAAATCCTCCCCACCAAATCATACATCGCAAATCACAAATCATAAGTCTATTGTTGCTTTCACCGCCCGCTCCCAGCCTTTCTTCAGCGCTGCTCTTTCTTCCTCCAGCATGGTTGGCGAAAAGGTTTTATCAATCTGCCATTGCTGTTGTATGTCTTCAATACTCTTCCAAAAGCCTACTGCCAGGCCGGCCAAATAAGCAGCGCCCAAAGCAGTTGTTTCAGTAACGGTTGGCCGCAGTACTTTCGTATTCAGTACATCACTTTGAAACTGCATTAACAGGTCGTTCACCGTGGCGCCACCATCAACCCTCAGTTCTTTTATCTGTATGCCGGCATCCTGTTCCATTGCCTGCAGCACATCCATTGTCTGGTAAGCAATACTTTCCAGTGCGGCCCTTGCAAAATGCGCTGCGGTAGTACCTCTCGTAATACCGGTAATGGTTCCCCGGGCATCCTGCTTCCAGTAGGGCGCTCCCAAACCGGTGAAGGCCGGAACGAGGTACACGCCACCGTTAGTATCCACCTGTTTCGCCAATGTTTCTATTTCAGCAGCCGTTTTTATAATACCCAAACCATCCCTCAGCCATTGTGTAACGGCACCTGCAATAAACACACTGCCTTCCAGTGCATAGTGTGTAATGCCGTTAACTTTCCAGGCAATGGTGGTGAGCAGATTATTTTTAGATAATACCATTTGTTCGCCGGTATTCATCAGCATAAAGCAACCGGTGCCGTATGTATTTTTTACCATGCCCGGCCCGGTACACAACTGGCCAAACAATGCTGCCTGCTGATCGCCTGCAATGCCTGCAATTGGAATTTTACTGTTGCTGAAAGTACCGGAAGTATAACCAAAAATTTCGCTGCTGCTTTTAATGGTGGGCAGCATATTGCCCGGCACGCCCAAAATATCCTGCAGGTCGCCATCCCATTGCCCGGTGTGTATATTGCACAGCATGGTCCTGCTGGCATTGCTCACATCCGTCGCATGTACGTGTCCGTTAGTAAGGTTCCATACCAGCCAGGTATCGATTGTCCCAAAACACAATTGCCCTTTTTCAGCCTGCTCCCTTGCGTCGGGTACATTGTCCAGTATCCATCTTATTTTGGTACCGCTGAAGTAGGCATCAATCACTAAACCTGTGTTATTGCGTATCACATTTTCTACCTGCCTTGCTTTCAATTCATCGCAGAAAGCCGCTGTGCGCCTGTCTTGCCACACAATCGCATTGTAAATTGGCTTGCCGGTATTCCTGTCCCACACCACCGTTGTTTCTCTTTGATTAGTGATACCAATGGCGGCAATAGCTGCCGGTGTTAAGCCGGCTTTACTGATGGCTTCCGCAGAAACGCCCAGTTGCGTACTCCATATTTCCATCGGGTCATGTTCAACCCAGCCGGGCTGCGGAAAAATTTGTGTAAACTCTTTTTGGGCAATAGCAATGATGGCGCCGCTATGATCGAAAATAATGGCCCGGGAACTGGTAGTACCCTGGTCAAGCGCAAGAATGTATTGTGGCATGCAGTCAATTTTGTTTTGAAGATAACCGAAAGAAAGGAGTAAGAAAAAAGAGATTGGGGCTGTGTACTATTTTCTTTTTTTGCAGCCACCGCCCGGCTGTACATTCCAAAGCCGGCACAAGAACCCGCCACAGATCCTCACCGGGTTTTCCATTTCCATCCGGCAGCAAATGAGTGGACCGCTAATTTTTGTTGCCATGAAGAACAACTGCACAAGAGTGCGACGCAACGATGCTGAATAATATTCCTGCAGCCCGGAACAAAATA
>CAXTPJ010000061.1:0-9919 GCA_964245855.1 uncultured Ferruginibacter sp.
TTATCAACAGCATTTATTGTTGCAGCTACACAATTTCCGGAGACATTATTGTTTGAACTGGTTGTTGTTTGTTCATTTGTTTTTTTATTTGCCTCCTTCTTATCAGCTTGTAAAGTACTTGCAATACTCGCATCAGCTATTGATGCCGTACGGTTTAAATAAACGGCCGTAATGGCAATGCCCACCAATAACAGGCTGGCAAACCACCAAAAAAATGCAAAGCGCCGTTTCTTTTTTTCTTTTACAATATTGTCCCACGCATCCGGTGGAACCGGAGCCTGGTGCTCGTTTGCTTTATCTCTTAAAATATCATCAAACATAGATCATGTTTTTACGGTGTTGTATTTTTTTTCAATCATGCCCTGCAGGTATTTCCTTGCTTTCAGTAACTGTCCCCTTGAAGTGGTGGCCTGTATGCCCAGCATAACAGCAATTTCTTCATGGGTGTAGCCTTCAATAATGTTCAGGTTAAAAACAGTGCGGTAACCATCGGGCATGCTGCGTATCATAGCATGAATTTCATCTGCCGATATTTTCGATAGTACGGCAGGGTTTTCACTTTGCGTTTCATCAACAGCCATTTTTATATCGCTGAAATGAATTTTTCTTTTGCTTATTTCCCTGATGGCAACGGTAACGAATACACGCCTTAACCATCCTTCAAAACTTCCTTCAAAACGGTACTGCTGAATGCTGTTAAAAACCCTGATAAACCCTTCCTGTAAAATATCCTGCGCCAGTTGTTCATCGTTGGCATAGCGAAGGCATACCGACATCATCTTGCCGGAATACAGGGTAAACAATTGCTTTTGACAATCCTGTTTTTTATGGATACAGCCTTCTATGAGCGCCCTTTCTGTCAATCTCTTTTTTGGGTTTAGCGGTTCATACTTTTTTTAAGTGCATATTATTGGTCTCTCTTCACCGAGAAATTGATAAATACCATTCCCGGCGTACCACCGGCAATGGACGCCTGGCCGCTGAAATAACCGACAATAAATTCACCTGTCAATCCGTAAGCAGTAACATTAACTGAAACAGGAGTTGTAAATACTACGGCTAACCCTCCATAAATAAAACTGTTGCCAGATAATGGATAGGTGCCAGCAGCAGGCGATCCTGTAAAACTAAATTGTATAGCCTGTTGATTTCCGTTTAAAAGGTCTATGGCGTTGATCATTGTGCTGTCATTCGCAAAATAGAAATTAGCTCCGAACAGGTATTGGGGAAGAGCATAATTATTGTTACCTATTGCGGACCCTTCTGTAGTAATTATTTCCGTTAAAACAGGACTGCATAATTGTATAGGGGCAATATTATTATTGCCGGCTGTAAGTGCTAATGCCTGTGTGGTATTTTGAAGTGAAGTTTCCCTGTCATGTGCTACCAGGTAGGCCGTGCTGCCCGGACAAGCTGTACCTGCAACAGAAAATGTACCGTTGCGAATATCAACTATAGAATTATAACCAATGCCCGTTACCAAAAGGTACCCATCGGTAACAGGACTTCCATTGCACTTGGTAACGGTTCCATTTAATACAACGCCATATTGGTTAAGTGATATTGTTACTGTACCCATATCCAGCGCTGCATTGGTAGTAACAATATTTCCAAAACTTATCCTTTGATAACATGGAGTTCCAATTTCTAATAACAAATTACTGTTTGCCGGAATTAATCCTGTAGCTACACCATTGGTATCAGTAAAAGATAATCTTGCCAAATACGGCGTGTTGGCCACACTAATAATAACCGGGATATTAGATAAAGGATTAAGGGCACTATCAACTACCTGTATAGTAAAATTAACCAGCGAAAAAGGTGCATCACAATTCCAGTAACTAAAATGACTTACTTCACCTTCATAACTGTTGCCAATTTTTACAGCTCGTCCTTCCTGTTGCCAAATCCCCTTCGTTTCATCAAAATACCAGAGAGGAATAGATGAAGGTGCAATGCCCGATAAAGCTGATGGCAAAGGAAAATGCAGTGATGCTTTTTTGCCCGGTGTTATTTGCAACAATTCACCGCTACTGCCGGAAAGTTCTACTGCCAGCATACCATAAGTAGCCAATACATTCAAATGCCCGGCAGAATCAATACCTGTAAGATTGCCCGGCATGGTTAATTGAGTCTTGTTTTCTTCAGAAGGATTAAGCCAATGTACAGCAACGTTTACAGCACCGGTATACGCAGCATTGGTTGCCGCATTCACTACTGCATTGGCCGGTAAGGTTACGGTAGCGCCATCTGCGGTAGTAACCGTTCCGCCCGTTCCTGATGCTATGGTTCCAATAGTTGTCTTGGGAATCAATTGCAGGCGGGTAAAAGTTTCCTTTCCTTCCACCGGTATAAAAGTGCTGTAGCCTGTAAAATAACCGGCTTTGCTTACCTGTATAAAGCCGGCACTTTTGGCAAATGCAGCAGTAGCAATTTCAAAATAACCGTATTCATTGGTTGATACTGTTACGGCTCCACCTTTTACGATTGCATCACGCAGGGCATTGCCATTTTCATCTGTTATAAAACCTTTAACCGCTGCATTTATTTGGGTACTGAAGTCAGGAATAACCGGGTTGATAAATGGGGTGTATTCTTCAGTCACCATGTTTTTTTTGCAGGCGGTAAAAAAAGCAAGTACAAAAATGAAGGTGATGAACGGCCGCAGTTTTCTCATTGCAGTGTGTTTTATATTTTTATAAGATACAAAACAATACGGCGCTGTTGGCTTGCAGTAGAAATAATTTTAATAAAAAAGGCCGGTTAAAAACCGGCCAGATTTTGCAGAAATGTTTACTTATATTTTATCGAGAATGCCATCTACAATGCCGTAGGCAACAGATTCTTTGGCATCCATCCAGTAATCCCGGTCAAAATCTTTCATCACTTTTTCAAAAGGCTGGCCACAGTTATCGGCTAAAATTTTTGCACCCAGTTCTTTTGTCTTCCTGATCTGTTCTGCCATGATCTCCAGGTCGGCACTGGTACCACGGCCGCCGCCACTTGGCTGGTGGATCATTACTTCGCCATGGGGAAACATGAAGCGCCTGCCTTTGGTGCCGCCGCTTAACAGGATGCTGCCCATGCTGGCCGCCATACCCATACAAATGGTACTAACGGGGCTGCTGATCATTTGCATGGTATCGTACACGACCATACCGCTGGTAACCATACCGCCGGGACTGCTGATGTAAAAGGTAATTTCTTTCCCGGGATCAAGTGCTTCCAGGTAAAGCAGCCTTGCAGTTAAGTCTTTGCAACTTTTATCATCCACCACGCCCCACAAAAATATCTTGCGCTGCTCAATGAATTTTTTGTCGAACTGCCATCCGCTCATCATCTTCTCCATCGGGTTTTCCGGCAATTCTTTTGGTGTTTCTTCTGGTTCGTCGTCATCGCTTCTAAAGCGGAATTGGTTATTGTATGCGTTCATAATATTTTATTTGCCCTAAATCCCTGAAGGGACTTTTGGAGTTTATTATTGGTAGTTCGCCTGCTAATTAGCTAACAATTGCTTAAATATTGTTGCCGCTTTTATAAAGCGCAACGATGAATGTAAATAGCTGAGTAAAGAACTAACAGTACAAGTGAGTGACACAACGATGTTGATTACAGCACTACAGCCTGTAACAAAATTATTGCTTAGTCTTTCTTCGCCTTTCTTGGATTGATAGTTAATACTTCATCCACAATGCCGTATTCTTTTGCTTCGGTTGACGTCATCCAGTAATCCCTGCTGCAATCGGCGGCAACTTTATCAAAAGGCTGGCCGGTGTGCTGTGCAATTACATCGTACAATTCTTTCTTGATTTTTTTCACTTCATTCACGGTAATTTCGATATCGCTGGCTTGTCCGCCGGCTCCTGCACTTGGCTGGTGCAGCATGATGCGGCTATGCTTTAGGGCGGTACGTTTTCCCGGTGCGCCGGCACACATTAATACGGCTGCCATGCTGGCTGCCATGCCGGTGCAAATGGTAGAAATATCAGGGGTTACAAACTGCATGGTATCGTACATACCAAGGCCTGCATACACGCTGCCACCTGGACTGTTGATGTACATCTGGATGTCCCTCGTGCGGTCTGTGCTTTCTAAAAATAAAAACTGGGCGGTAATAATGTTGGCCACCTCGTCGGTAACGGGGTAGCCCATAAAGATGATGCGGTCCATCATTAAACGGCTGTAAACATCCATTACGGCAATGTTCATTGGCCTTTCTTCAATGATGTTAGGGGTAAGATTTGTAACATTATGTTTGATGTACCCATCCAGTGTATTGCTGCTGATACCACGGTGTTTAACCGCATATTTTTCAAATTCTTGTCCAAAATTCATTCGATAATTATTTAGGATAACAAATATAGTTGATTGGGATAACCAAAGACTATGCTATAAAAAAAATGCGACAAAAAGGCGGATCATGATGATTGATATGATTGTTATGAAAGAATATGATTAGAGTGTTTGCATATGAGCAGGTTTCCCATACTCTAATCATACAATCTTATCAATCATACAAATCATCATAAATCATGGTTATAAGAAAGCCGGAACAATCAAATGTTCCGGCTCAACAATATACCTGCCTTTCACCCCCCCTTTAATGCATGGGGGATTAATGTTGATGGTTGTGCATCATGCCTGCCAGTTCTTCGCCGGTTACAGCATTTTCTTTTGGCGATACCTGGCCTTCTGCCCAGTTGAATAACTTGTCTGTTACTAACCTGCGGTAGCTGGCGTCTACCTGCTTTTCATCCTTCATCATGCGGTCAACATAGCTGTCTAACCAACTGGTATCATCGCCCAGGCTCATGCTGCCAAAGTAGCGCATTACTTCTGCTTTCATAGAAGCTTTCAGTTCTTCGCTGGTAACATCCAAGGTATTTTCTTTAATGATTTTATCACTGATCAATGTCCATTTCAACTGGTTGCTGAACATCGGGAATTCCGCTTCGGCCTCTTCTGCTGTTTTGGCTTTTTCACCACCGGTTTGCAACCATTTTTTCAGGAACGGCGCAGGAAACTCCATGTGGGTTTCGTCAAGCAAAAAATGATACAACTGGTCGTGCAGTTGATTGCGGCTCTGGCTGTTCCAGTATTGTTCAATTTCTTCCTGTAATTTTTTACGGAATTCCTCTTCTGTTGCAACACCGGCACCAGGGAAAACTTCGCCGAAAAATTCTTCGTTCAATTCCCTTTTTTCAGCCGATTCAACTTTTTGAATGGTGAGGATAAAGTTTTTATTGGCAGCCGCTTCATCAGCGCCTAAATCCTGCAAAACCTGTTCTGCTTTACCTGCATCAAAAGCCTGTGATAATGTTGCAACTACAGTATCATCTTTCTTTTTACCGGTCAGTTGCGCTTGCAATGCGGCAGAAAAATCCTTTAATGTCACTATGCTGTCTTTTGCAATACCACCTGCAACGGCATTGCCGCTTTCATCTGCTTCAGTAAATAAAATGGTCAGCCTGTTTTCTTCATTTCCAACGGTTTCAATTTCAGTCAGTTTGCTGCCTTTTTCCTGCATCCTTTCTACTTCCTCCTGCACCATGGCGTCGGTTACGGCTACTTTGTTAAAAGTAACGTTGGCTTTATTCAGCGGGGCAATGTCAAAAGTTGGTTTCAATCCAATTTCAAAACCAAATTCATAATCAACAGGATTATTGAAATCCATTTTGCGGATGTCAGCATCCAGGGCGATCGGTTGTGCAAAAATGTCTGGCTGCTCTGTTTGCAGGTACCCAAACAATTCTTTTTCAACGGTTTTTAAAATTTCATCTGTATAAATAGAAGGGCCGTACATTTTTTTAACCATGCCTGCAGGCACCATTCCTTTTCTAAAACCCGGAATGTTGGCGGTTTTGCTGAATTCTTTCACTTTCTTTTCAAAAGTGGGCAGGTAATCTTCTTTGGTAAGTGTAACGGTTATTTTGTCGTTGAGTAACCCAATGTTCTCTCTTGCTACTGTTGCCATAATGGTGTATTTAAAAGTAAAAAGTTGATAAACCAATGTGTTGAAAGAGCTATTCACTTATCAACTCATCAACTTATCAACTCAAATTTGTCCGGATGATAGGGGTCGAACCTACATGGATTGCTCCGCCAGATCCTAAGTCTGGTGCGTCTGCCAATTTCGCCACATCCGGGTTAAGGGCTGCAAAAGTAAGGGATTGAAATGATTTTTCTAAAAAAAATCAGGTTGTTTTTTGGCCAGGGAAATCTGCTGTGGGTTATTTTCAATATTCCGTCAAAAAAAAATTTGGGCGCCCGGGCGGGCTATACGCTGCAAGTCCGGCACAAAAGCCATTGCACAGGCCTCACCGGGCTTTCCTCTTCTATCCCTGGCGCAGGCTGCTATCCGGCAGGGCAATCCAACTAATGAATATCATGCAAAGCCATAGAAAAGAAACTGCAAAACTTTTTCGTCTTCTCCCATTTACATCCTTACATAAAAATTGCTAAAGATCATTCTTTTCTTATTAATGCCTATTAGTGCATTCGTGGCAAAAAATATTTTATTCCCGGCAACAAAATTTTAACTGTTTATAGCTGGCATCACCAGTTTTAACCATTTTCAAGTAAATTCGTTTTACTCATGGAAATAACAGAACCGATAGCAAAATACAATCTCAGCGAGGAAGAAGAGAAAAAGGAAATCCTGCGCCATTACCGTGGCCTGTTGAAAGAACTAAAGCCCAAGCTAAAGCCCGGCGATAAAGAACTGCTGCGTACTGCTTTTGAAATGGCGGTAGAAGCCCACAAAACCATGCGCCGCAAAAGTGGCGAACCTTATATTTTACATCCGCTGGCAGTAGCCAAAATTTGCGTAGAAGAAATTGGCCTTGGTGTACGCAGCACCATTTGTGCTTTGTTGCACGATACGGTAGAAGATACCGACATTACGTTAGAAGATATCCAGCGGGAGTTTGGTATTGAAATATCCAAGATAGTGGATGGCCTTACCAAGATCAGCACGGTGATGGATACCAACACCAGTCAGCAGGCAGAAAATTTTAAAAAGATCTTACTAACGCTTACGGATGACCCAAGAGTGATCCTGATAAAATTGGCCGACCGACTGCACAATATGCGGACAATGGACAGCATGAAGCGGGAGAAGCAACTGAAGATTTCCAGCGAAACGGTGTATGTGTATGCACCATTGGCACACCGCATGGGTTTATACGCCATCAAAACCGAAATGGAAGACCTTTCCATGAAGTACCTGGAGCCGGAAACCTATCGCCACATTGCACAAAAATTGAGCGATACCAAACGGGAAAGGACCCGTTATATCAATGATTTCATCCGTCCGTTAAAAGATAAACTGGAACGGGCCGATTTTAAGTTCGAGATCGTTGGCCGCCCCAAAAGCATCCATTCCATTTGGAATAAGATGAAGAAAAAAAGCGTTGGCTTTGAAGAAGTGTATGACCTGTTTGCCATCCGCATTATTGTTGACGCTCCCCACGAAAAAGAAAAAGAAGATTGCTGGAAAGTGTACAGCATGATCACCGATGAATACAATCCTTCACCGGAACGGTTGCGTGACTGGCTGAGTAATCCAAAGAGCAATGGCTACGAAGCGCTGCACACCACAGTGATGGGGCCGGGCGGTAAATGGGTAGAAGTACAGATCCGTACCAAACGCATGAATGAAATTGCAGAGAAAGGATTGGCAGCACACTGGAAGTACAAAGAGGGCACCACAGATGAAAGCCGCTTTGATAAATGGTTTCAACAAATCAGGGAAGCGCTGGGCAACCAGGAAACCAACTCCCTCGATTTTTTGCAGGATTTTAAAACCTCTTTCTTAGCCGAAGAAATATATGTGTACACGCCAAAAGGCGATATCCGTATGTTGCCGGTGGGCGCCAGTGCACTCGACTTTGCTTTTAGTGTACACACTGCCGTTGGTAGCCGTTGTATCGGCGCCAAAGTAAATCATAAGTTGGTACCGATTGGCTATAAACTCCGCAGCGGCGACCAGATTGAGATCATCACCAGTGCCAAGCAGCGTCCTAACCAGGAGTGGTTGAATATGGTGATCACCAGCAAGGCGAAGCAAAAAATAAAAGACACTTTAAAGGAAGAGAAAAGAAAGGTGGCGGAAGATGGCAAATACATCCTGCAAAAAAAACTAGATGCCATCGGCGGTATGGCTACGCAGCATAACATGGATGAACTGGCTTCTTTTTATAAAGTGAATTCATCGCTTGATCTTTTGTATGATATTGCCATCAAGAAAATTGATTTAAAGGAGTTAAGAGATTTTACTGCATCCGGAGACCGGTTGTTTTTTCCTAAACCAGAAAAGATCGAGACAGAGCCAAAGTCCGGCGATGAAATAAAAGAAAGGACATACGATAAAAAAGATTCAGAGCTCATTATTTTTGGTGAAAGCAGCGACAAGATCATGTACACGCTGGCCAATTGCTGTAAACCCATTCCGGGTGATGATGTATTTGGCTTTGTTACCACCGGCGAGGGGTTGAAAATTCACCGTACCAATTGCCCGAATGCTGCCAGGTTGATGGCCAATTATGGACACCGCATTGTAAAAACCAAATGGGCAAAAAACAAAGAAATTTCTTTTCTCACCGGTTTAAAAATTATTGGACTGGATGATGTGGGTGTGATCCATAAGATTACCAACCTCATCAGCGGCGAAATGAAATTTAATATTTCCGCCATGACGATTGAAGCAAAGGACGGTATCTTCCAGGGCAACCTGAAAATATTTGTTCATGATAAAGATGAACTGGATGAACTGTGTAACCAATTGCTGGCGCTACCAGGCATTGAAAATGTAGAGCGGTATGATACGGAGTAAAAAGACAACGGACGATTGATCATCGACCACAGATGAATAACTTTAAAAATAAAATTTTATGCAGGAGTTAATAGATAAGATTAGAGAAAAGGCTGGCATCACAGATGAACAGGCGGTACAAGCCATCAATGCGGTAAAGGAATTCGTAACGGATAAATTCCCAATGTTATCAGGGGCAGTTGATAATATGTTTGCCGCTTCGGATAACGGGTTTAAGGCGGCGGATGAACCGTTAAAGTAAGACTGAAAATTTATCAGATTTGAGATTAATTAACTTTCTGATGATATAAAATTCATTTTGCTTTTGCTTCCTGTTTAGCACCAAAGTATAACCCTAATACGAGTGATACAATAGAGTTCAGGAGTACTTTTGAATATTCCCACACTTCTTTTATGCCATCTGTATTGCAGGTGTCAGTACCAGTATAAAAAATTCTGATAAATGCCAATATCAGGTAGATTGCTGTGGCGGTAATAAGAATGCCTTTTGCTAAGCGGAAAATATCATACGGGTTAACACTATCTTTTTCGAGTTTGATTTTTAAACTGGAATTTTCAGGCTCAGTACCCAGGTCTAAGATTTCTTCTGACATTTATTCTTCTTTATTAGAATCCAATAATTTTCAATAATTCTTTTTTCCCATCAGGACTTTCAATATAAACTTTAGCACCAGCGTCTACACTTCTCATTATTTCTTCAGATAGTTGAATAGAAGATGATACTAGTTGCGTTCTGTTATCTGTTTTCGTAATGTCAACCAGGCTTTGTAACCTGTCGAGTGTTTTAGGTTGTAATCTCATCTGCACCAATTGACTTTTTTCTTGAGTTGCCATAAAATTAAATTATAAGATTTGTAATGATTTTGTCATTACAAATGTAGTTGTATTGTCGTTACAATCAAAAAGCAGTTTTCACAAAAATTTGTATGTACAGGTTGGTGGTCCGTGATCACTTCAACACTTCCCTGCTGATCACCAGTTTCTGTATTTCACTGGTACCTTCACCGATTGTACATAATTTACTGTCCCGGTAACATTTTTCTACCGGGAAATCTTTTGTGTAGCCATAGCCGCCAAAAATCTGCA
>CAXTPJ010000062.1:0-9835 GCA_964245855.1 uncultured Ferruginibacter sp.
TACCATGCTGGTATCAACCGGCAACGAAAAATTCATCAGCGAAGGCGATGATGTTGAAATAATGAATAAGACCAAAACCTTTTTAAATAACCATACAGACAATGCTGCAGCCTACGATCTTGAACTGCAGATAAAAGATCAGGAAGAAGCAACAAACAAAGCGGATAAAAAAATGGCCAGCCTGGTAGATGATGGAGCAGACCTGGTGAAAAAACAGGAAAAGCTGGAAAAAGACATTGAAGAAAATAAGAAAAAGCAGGCCGCTCAAAAGGAGGAAGCCGCTAAACAATTACAAATCTTGAATACATTGAAAGCTAAACGAAAACAATAAAATTATCATATTTACGTTTCAGGAAAGTGCGATCGGGAGATGGCACTTTTTTTTCACCAATATCCGGCAAATGAAATTGTGGTATGTTTCAATAATACTGGGCATTGTATCCTGTTTGATACTGCTGGTAATATGCCTGCTGCCGGAAGGTTATACTGTTTTTAACTGGAGTGCCCATCAGGTACAGGCCGGCGTATTATTCCCTTTGTTGCTGTTAAGCTGGACGATGGCGCTCTTCGCTTTTTTATTCAACAATATTTTTATCGATAAAAAAATGATGGAACGCAACATTAAGCCAATGCCATCATTTAAAGCATACCTGCCAACCTTAATGGGCCTGCCCGCTTTTACTTCCTTTATCTGGTTTATTGTACGCTGGTACAAAGGCAAACCAAATATTTAATGATGGTCTGGCTGCAGAGTTCCCGTCTGTGTTATTTTATCTTCATACCGTTTATTGTGCAGCATTTCATTGTCTGTTAACGTAAACAAAAATGCCAGCAAATCAACTTTTTCCGGCCTGCTGATAGACAGTCTTTTTTTCAAAACAATATCCAATGTAGGTTGAATTGTATCAATGCCGGAGATATAATGATCTATCACTTGCTCTAAAGAAGTGAATCTTCCATCATGCATATACGGACCGGTAAAATATATGTTGCGCAGGCTCGGTACTTTAAATTTTAAAGAATCTTCCGGCTTGCCGGTAATACTCATTCTTCCAAAATCAAGCAGGCGCTTGTTTATATCCAAACCATTATTGCGGAACGAATTATTGGTAAACAACGGCTCTGTATGACAGGCATTGCACTTTGCTTTAAACACTTCATAGCCGGCGATTTCACTCAATGTAAAACTGGTTTTTCCATTTTTTACTTTATCATATTTGCTGTTGTATGATTGTATGCTGCCGGTAAATTGTGCCAGTGCTTTCAGCATGCGCTGACTATTGATCAGCGGCGAACCAAAAGCCTTTGTAAACATGCGCTGATAAGCAGTATCGGCGCTGATTTTTTTCAATACATTTTCCAGTGTCTCACCCATTTCATTGGCTGCAGTCATGGGTGCCAAAGGCTGCACTTCAATGTGGTTGATGGCGCCATCCCAATGCAGTTCTTTCATCCAGGCAACGTTAAAAAGTGCCGGTGCATTGCGGGTTGTAAAAGTATTGTTTACTCCATGGCTCAGGTCATGGTCGTAAGTAGAAAAAGCCGCAAACTGCTGGTGGCAACCTGCGCAGGAAAGATTGTTATCCTGGCTTAACCGGCCATCGTAAAATAATTTTTTACCTAACTGAAACCCCTCTTCCGTTAAAGGATTGTTGGCAAAAATATTGGTGGGCGGTTTGGGCCATCCCTTCGGCACCACCAGCTTCAAATAGGTAGGCCGGTACGGCACAGGATCGTACAAAAATGCACTGGCAATTATTGCAACCAGTAATGATGTTATGATGAGTTTTAATTTCAATCAGTAAGAATATTTTTTGATCCCGGCAGTATATCTTTCATCAGCTCATTGGCGTCGCACTCTTGTACTGTGTAAGCATCGATGAGCATAACAAATTCAAAAATTGATGAGTCTCCCTTTGCTTCTTTGCCTGCCCGAAAAAGTTCGTTCAGACGGGCGTGATGCGACTTCATTAATAACCAATCTCCACCACCGAAAAAATCCTGCAAAAATTCGCCGCCATTCTTTTAGCCAACGCATCAGGCGAACTGCATACGGGTGTTTCGGCAATTTTTATATCAGTAACCGAATTCCAAAACCGGCTGATATCAGCATTGATGTGCACCATGTTTTTTCCACCCTGTTTCACAACTAATTTTTTATCTCCCGGAAACCGGAGCGTAATAAAATTCAACACATTGTTCACCCCTTCAAAACCACCCAGGTGGTATTCCAGTTTATTATTCACCGCCGTACTTTGTGGCGAAGTTCCTTCCAGTTTTTCCATGATGTAACCGGTGCGCCAGGTCCAGAACATATCATTCAACGGATCCAAAGCGCCGCTTTGAGCACCGGAAATATTTTTAATACTGTCAACGCCTAACAAAAAACCAATGCTGTCGTATTGCTGTTCCGGCAACTTAACCGTAAAAGATAAACTGCTGTCAATGCTTTGGTTGATCAACCGGTAAACATTCTTTTCGGTAACGGCTTTGCCCGAACTATAAAAAGTAACCGCTGAAACATAATACTTGAATTTATGGAGGATATAACTTTCTCCAAATACATTGGTGTAAGTGCTGTCGTGCAACACCAACGGCTGCTGTCCGACAGAATTGGTAAAATGAATGGTAATAGCAGCGGGTTGCTTCTTTTTGGGCTGTCCATTAACGTTATGACAAGCCGTTATCAGCAAAAGCGCAATCAAATGGTAACAGTGCTTCATCAATAACTCACCTTTTTTCGTAGTTGCTTCAATTCGCCTGATTTCTTTTTGCTGTCGATCCTTTTTTCTTTGGCGGCTTTGCTTATTTTGGTGGGCTTTCTTTTTTTAGGGACAATCAACGCTTTTGTAACCAGCGCATTCATTTTTTCTTTTACCAGTTGCTTGTTGCCAAGCTGGCTGCGTTCTTCCTGGCTTTTTACCAGCACAAAACCATCTGCATTTATTTTGTTGGCCAATTTTGCAGCTACTAAAATTTTTTCTTCTTCACTCAAAAGGGCAGAAGCTGCAATGTTCCAATAGCCTTCTACCATGGTTTCTACCTTGTTTACATTTTGTCCGCCCTTGCCGCCACTCCTCGCCGTTTTGAATTTTATCTCCGCACTGATATCCATATCCAAATTTACCTTATTTACGTAAATCATGGCGGGCATATATATTCATTTACTATCTTTATTTTAATAAGGCTAAAAAATTTACCTTTGTAACTAAGCTATTATCCATTGATGTTAAAAGGCATATATCATTCTTTAACAGAACGTAAGCGATTGGGAAAGAAATCTTTCGCTGTTTTGATCGATCCCGACAAGGTGAACGACCAAAGCATGGAGCAATTGATAGCGCTTGCAGTAGCATCAAAGGTCGATTATTTTTTGGTTGGCGGCAGTTTGGTTATTTCCAATTATTTAGATGAATGCCTGCAGTTGATCCGCCAGCAATGTGCCATTCCTACTGTATTGTTTCCCGGTAGCCCTTCACAGGTGAGTAAATATGCCGATGCCTTACTATATCTTTCGCTTATCAGCGGACGTAACCCCGAACTATTGATTGGCCAGCATGTAGTGTCAGCGCCCTTTGTAAAAAAGAGCGGGCTTGAGATCATGTCAACCGGCTACATGGTGGTAGATGGCGGCGCCCCAACAACCGTATCTTATATTTCAAACGCCAGTCCATTGCCGGCCGATAAAAATGAAATTGCCATGTGTACTGCCATGGCAGGCGAAATGCTCGGCATGAAACTTATTTATATGGATGCCGGCAGCGGTGCCAAAAGAGCAATTCACGAAAGCATGATCGAAAAAGTTGCCCAATCCATCAGCGTTCCGTTGATCATTGGTGGCGGCATCGTAGAACCGGAAAAAGCCTATCTCAATTGCAAAGCCGGCGCCGACGTAATCGTAGTTGGCAACGCCATCGAAAAAGATTCTTCCCTCATCAAAGAAATGGCCGCCGCAGTGCATAGCGTGGCCGTTACCGTTTAGTTTTTATCTGCAATTAATTTTTTATTGGCCAGGTTGCTTAATAACTATTGAGCTTCATTGGCAAATATGATTTTGTTCATCTTTTCTTTTGGGGAAAGAAAGATGAATCACTCTTTTACTGTAAATCATTGTTCAGCTTTAGCATCGAATGGATGACAAACCATTTACTTATTCCTTTTACAAACTGCTCTAGTACGGCCTCATAAAAAAGCCGTAAAGAAAATTAAAACGGAAGGCGTGAAGAAGAAAAACAATTGTTACTAAAGTTCGGTCAAGATATTAGTTTGTATGTCGCACTAATGGCGGGTTATATTCAACTGTTGTAACTTGTTTTTCTTTATCCAGCCGATTCAATTTTTCGGCTTTTTTATCCAGCCTTGATTTTTTGCTCCACTTTTGTATCAAGGCAAAAGTGGAAAAGTTATTCAAAAAAAAGTAGATTTAATCAGTAAAAAAGGGTTATTTATTACCTACCTCCCCTTCACATCCAATACCACTCCTGAATTAATCACTACCGGCGAAGCTCCTAAAATCCGGATACTCCTGATGGCCGTACTGGCATTCAAGATCGGGTAACGTTGCAAACCGCCAGGGATGATCACATCAGTATTGGCATCAGGAATGGCGCCACAACTCCAGTTAGATGCGGTAAACCAGTTGGTGCTGCTGGCGCCGGTCCACAAGTTTTTAAAGCGTAAAATATTTTCATTCTTTGCAACGCCATCCACAATACAACGGAATTTGTAGCCAGTATACGAGGTAGGCAAATTGATCAGTTGTAATGTGGCCGTAGTGGTACCGGAATACAAAGTGCCATCAGTGATATTAGTCCAACCAGTACCGCTATTCACCTGCCATTGATAAGTAGTACCACCGGAAGGCGCAGTAAAACTCAACGTGGTGCCGCCGCAATTGCTAACGGGTGCCGGTGTAATATCGCCTTTGGCAAACCAGCATTCGCTGAAATTGCTGACAGTAAATTCTGCATAATAGCCTTCGCCAAATGGAATGATCTCGGTATTGGCAGGCGGAATAAATTGATAAAAACCGCTGAAATTGTCGTCCAGTGTTCCGTTGTCTTCCGTTGGGTTGCCGGAATATTTTGTAACGCCCAATTCATACGCATCGGTTGGTTTTATGCAACTGCTGCAGCCGGTTGCATTCAGCAATGCATTCGCCTGCACATCACTGAAATATAACCGTACACCAACATTGCCCGTTGGCGGATTGGTGGAAGTGATCACAAAATTTTTGTCCAGGTAATATTGTCCGTTGGATGTTCTAACCGTGTTGTCATTCACATAAGGCTGCATGGTAACAGTACCAAGGTTTTGCCCATACGTGTTGATCTCTCCGGATACATACCAGGGGCCAGACAAGGGATCGCCAAAATTGAAACGCACCCAATCGTTGGGCCATTGCCCGGCAACACTGACAGGGAATAAGGGCGCAGGACTGCCGGAAATGCTGGCTTTTTCATGAATGTGAATGTCGTCAATACCAATACCTTCTTCTGTTACGCCGCCATCGGTGGCCAATACAAAACGGAATTTGATAGTAGTATTGGTTACAGGAAGATCAATACTGGCTACATGCCATTTTGTTTTGGAGGTACGCCAGTTATCATACGTTGCATTATCGTACCAGTTGGTGCCGCTGCCGTTAACTCCCAATTTAGTCCAGGTCTTTCCATCGGTGCTGTATTCTACCCAACTGTAATCATAGCCTTCTTCAATCTCAAAAATATGACTGAAAGAAAGTACCGGTTTTTTAAGCGTTGACAGATCGAAGCAGGGTGAAACCAGGTAAGATGTTTCATTATCAACATAATTGCCGGTAAGGTTAGTCACCCAGGCTTTGGTACCGTTCGGTGCTTTATTGATGATTGTTTTGGAAGGCGTACCCCATTGCCAGCTTGAGTTGTTACCAGTGGTATAAAATCCGCCATTGTCAGTTTCAAAGCCTTGTAAGTACGGATAAGTGCTGATGATCGGGCTGCTGTGGATGCTGTAATTTAAAATGCTGTCGTTGGTGGCATAATTATCAGTTGCATATTTAACCCATACATTGATGTTGTAATCGATGTAAGCAGCCAGGTTGGCTGTTTGCGTAAATGTGTAATTCAGTGATTGATTGGCTGCAATGGAAGGGATGGTTTCTGTTACCACCGAACCGCCGTTTACCTGGTAACTCACCTGCAAATTGGTAAGCGCAACATTGTTATAATTTTTTACATTGATGTTCACCGGTGTGGTTGCCGTTAACCCGCACCCGCTTTTATCAGGAGAGTTCACCGTTAATACTGCTACATCATTCAGCGCTTCATTGATCACTATATTATCGAAAGTATAACCATCATCGATATCAACCACCGGGTTGGGAGAGTTGGCAGAAGTGTAACCTTCTTCCCCCAATTTCATTTGAAACGTTGGCGTGATGGTTTGTGGTGGATTGGCCGCTGAAAAAATATCATTGACATTGATCACTGCTTTTTTCCATTGCCCCACTTCTGCCTGGTTGGCAAAAAGATCGTAGGCCAGCAACCAGTTGTTTTGTTCGCTTCCCCTTATCCAAACCCGGTTGCCGGTTGCATCGGCCTGGCCATGATTTTTATAGTAAAAATCCAACCGCACCTGGCTTGCCGCATATTGCGATAAATTATAACTGAGGATGGCACTATCGGCAGTCGTAGTATCACCATAGGGTGATTGATCAAGCGTTAGCGCCCTGTTGCCGCTGTAGGCAAAGCCGGTGTTGACAAAGGTCCTGGCCCTTCCCAATGCAGTGTTGGCAGTAAAATCCAGGTACTTATTTCCACCCAATGCCATTTCAGTGGTCTTTACTTCCACGGCATTCATCGATTCAAAATTCTCCGTAAAAGGCATCGTGTTAATAGGGTCGTTGTTGATGTATTTTACTGTTTTAAAAGCGGTATCATTTGCATGGTTATTATCGGCTGCCTTTGTTACCCATGCGGAAAAATTGTA
This sequence comes from uncultured Ferruginibacter sp., assembly GCA_964245855.1. Taxonomy (GTDB): domain Bacteria; phylum Bacteroidota; class Bacteroidia; order Chitinophagales; family Chitinophagaceae; genus Ferruginibacter. The sequence continues at coordinate 6,970 of CAXTPJ010000062.1, forward strand.
TTGAAAACCAGATGCAACAACAGGATAGGTTCCTGCAAAAGTGTAGGTGTAGTTTGAACCTGCATTGATAGTTGTATTCACTGTTTCTGTTACAGTGCCACCACCATAATTAAAAGATACATTGAAAGGACCGCTCACCGCAACAGTACTCATATTCCTAATCAATACTTTAACCGGTTTGGTTGCGTTGGCAGCGTTGGAAAACAATTGCCTTGCAGAGGATGGTTCTAAAATGGAATCAACTTTAAGATCATTGGCAAATGCTGCCAGCGTACAGGCCCCACTGTTGGGTTTAATTGGAACTGATATTGATCTTCTGCCGGCAACAGTATTATTTTTTGCAGCCACACCAAACCAGTAAATAGTGTTATTATTGAGGCCGGTTATTAAAAAATTAGTTGCGGAAGTTGTATTGCCAACTACCTGCATGCTGTCATTCACCAGTTGTAAAATATCGTAACTGGTGGCGCCGGGAACAGCCGCCCAGTTCAACTGAACAGCGCCTTCGCAAACATTGGTGGCTGTTACAACCGGCTGGTATAAAATAGTAAAATTGAATCTGCTTTGATCGGTCAGCAAGGTGTTATTGCGGGTAACCCTTATTAACGCACCATTGGTTACCGTTGCCGGCACTAACCAGGGATATATCCTGGTAGTGGAAGGCACATTGTTATTGATCGTTGTCCAGGTATCTCCTTCGTTGGTTGAATATTCAATAGTGAATGTATTGGCTTCACTGCCGTAAGCATTCCAGCGGATGTTCTCTGTTTCACCGGGAACAAATGTTTCACCGCCCGAAGGATATTCAAGTGTAACGCCATTTTTAAGTATCTCATAAGTAACCACATATTCCTGCGGCCCGAGCGGAATCGCATATCCGTTGATGTTAGCAGAGTAAACACCGGCAACAGGATTTTCAATCACTACCTGTTCAATATTATTCAGATGATCAGGTGCTTCAGTGGCAATGCTGTTAACACTTGCTGGTGTGGTGTTCAGGGTCAATGGGCGGTGCAGGACAAATGTTGGTTCTATTGCTACCAGGTCGAGGTCGTTTACCAATGCAGTGCTGGCGCTGGAAGAAGCTGCAGGATCTGCCCAGTACAACATTATTTTTAAGCGGCGGGTATTGGGTGGCACAGTAAAATTATGTGTGTTACTGGCGCCATTTGCAATGCTGCTGATAAAGTAACGGTTGCTGTCAATTGCTTCCACCGCACGCCTTGCATTCAGCATTCCAAATCCAAAAATAAAATCTGGCCCGGGGTTGCCCAGGTCTTCTGCTGTATTACAGGCCAATGCTTTTACCAATGCGCCTTTAGGATCTGCGCCGGCATGAATCTGCCGGTATCTTTCATACATCAATACCATAGCGCCGGTTACTGCTGGTGCTGCCATGCTGGTGCCATAGTTATAGCCATAACTGTTATTCGCAATGGTAGACAATACTTCATACCCATCAGCAGTTATCTCCGGTTTTAATCGTCCATCCTGCTGCACCGGTCCGCAACTGCTGTAAAAAGCGATGGAATTATTTTGAACATTTACAGCGCCCACCGTCAATACATTCTTCGCACACTGCCAGCCTGATTTAACCGTACCAAATTGTAACGGATAAGCTGAGCAGGTAAGAGATCCATCATTGCCAGAAGCAAACACATGTAATATTTGGTCGTTGTTGTACAACTGGCGGTCCGCATAATTGCTCAGCACATTGTACTGCCCTTCACCAGCACAACCATTTTGTGCAGCATGGTACGAGTTGTTGCTCAACACCATGTTGTAATCGGTCATGTAAGCCGGAGCGTTTAAAATAATATCACTGAAATATTGGCTGATGATGGTTGCTTTTGCAGCCATGCCCCGGTTTTTTATATTGATGATACCTGCGCCGGCAGTAGTTCCGGAAGTATGTGTGCCATGATCCATCGGCACAGTTGGGTTGCGGTTGATCAGTCGACCTGCAAAATCAATATGTGTTGAAATATCTGCATTGTCACCAACGCCAACGGCTACCCCTTTTCCGTTCAGGTTTTTTCCATTGATTGCATTCAGGCTGCTTGTGCCAGATGCAGCTCGGCTGTTATAATTTACCGGCTGGTCTTTCAAAGGTTGCAGGCTAATGCTGCTGATAAACGGCAAAGCAGCTACAGTATTGATGATGGCTTTATTAAATTGTATTAGTATAATGTTTGCGGCATCATATTTTTCCGTTACAATGATTGCCCCGGCTTTTTTCAATTCAGCCAGTACGGTTTGTTTATCTACCCGGTCATAATATGTTATGGCAATCGCCTGTTCTTCTCCTTTGGTTAATAAATTATATTCTTCCATTTTTGATTCGATCTTATAGAACGAAGGCATTGGATCGATGGAGAAAATGTTGAATTGTTTTGCCCTGTCGAAATCGAAACTGTTTTTTACCTGGGCGAGATAAGCCCTTTCCGGCAGGTAATCATTCAATAAAATTCCGGCAGCTTCCAGTTGCTTTTTTTTATCTGCCGAAGGCAATTGACTGAACTGTATGATGACATAATAATCTGTCAAAAACAAGGCAGTTTGAATATTTTCTTTTTTAAAAGTTTGATTGCTGATATTGCCGGATGGAATGAAATCTCCTTTTTTAAAGTGCACCGGTTTTTTATCCTGTTGGGCAAATGTTGAGAAGAAAGAAAAGGATAACAGGATAATTACAAACAACCGGGATAAAATTCTCATCAGAAACAAGGTATTTAGTGATCTGCTAAACGAATAATGAAGGACAATATTTTAATACGAAAATAAGCATTTGTTAAGGCTTTTCCTTCATATACGGGTGCCATTAGCAGAAGGTTTGCTGCCATTAACATCATCCTTGTTATCTTTG
>CAXTPJ010000063.1:0-9770 GCA_964245855.1 uncultured Ferruginibacter sp.
TGTCTTTATCTAAGGTTTTATTCTCTAACCGCTTTTTTATTTCTGGATTTTCCTTGTTCTTGTCGTTGCCCGTATTTTTTTTCTGGTTATTGTCTTTAAAGAAACTTTCAAAACCAGATTTGGTCATTTGCGTGGGATTAATGCCCCCGGGAACCAGCTCATTGATCTGTTGCTGGGTTGGGTTTTGAGCACTTACCGTAGCAGCAAAACCTGTTAGCAGGCACAGCATTACAGCAAGCTTTTTGAGTAATAAATAATTGATCTTTCGCATACTTTTCATTGGTAAAAAAGATATTGGTTCGCCTGGTCAGCTTTCGGTAAAGGAGGATTAAAGGGGCGAAAATGTTGGCGCTACATCAATAGTTCCAGCAATTCCGGTAAAAAAACCAAGGGGTTTTACTATCAAACGTAAATAGTTGGAATTTATTTCAAGATTTTCCTGTTTCTGGAATTTTTCTTTTTCTGGAGAAGCTGGCAGCAGCCACTTTCAGGCGGTATTAACTTTCATAACTTCATCATTTTCAAGGTATAAATTGCAGGCTTGTAGTAGTCTTTCGAAATTTCCGGTCCCTGGTGAAGTTGTCTTGATAAACAAGTTGGATTTTGGGACAAGCTTCAGGAATGTTATTGAACATCGTTGTGTCACTCACTTGTGCTGCAGGTTTTCATAGCGGCTGGAGGTTGAATGCCGATGGCCGATTGTCCATAGCTGATAGTCCACAGAAAACCTGTAAAATCAAATACTCAGCTATAGGCTATTGACCATGGATTTATTAAAATCAATCACTTTTTTCGAACAAATGATCGCTTGAATCAAATACTCAACCATGGACTATTGACCATGGGCTTTTAAACCAATCACTCTTCTTCAAATAAAAACGCAATACTTAACAGGAACCATCTACCATCCTCCCCAACACAAAATCATTTGAACACTGCAACACAAATCTGTATTTTAGTATATGCTAAAATTACTGCTCAGCCTGTTGTTGACGGGTTGTTTTGCTGAGGCTGTTATTGGACAGCAAATGAATATTGATTCGCTTACAAAAGCCCTGGCAACTGCTAAAGAAGACACCAATAAAGTAAACATCCTCGCCAATCTGTCCCGTGCCGTAAAATTTACCGACCTGACCAAAGCAATTGAATATGGAAAGCAAGGCATTGGATTGGCTGAAAAAATTGGCTTTAACGCAGGAGCGGCCAATAGTTACCTGAATACTTCTACGGCTTATATTTTTTCTGATAAACTGGATACCGCACTCCTGTATTTAGATACTGCCCTCGGTTTTGCCCATGTGGTTGGCGACAAAAACCGGCTTGGGTTGGCTTACCTGAACCGGGCAGATATTTACCGGCAACTGCAAAACTTTAATCAATCGCTGAAAAATTGCGACACGGCATTAAAATATGCAGACCAGGCCAATAACGATGATGTGAGGGCAAGGGTAAACCAAACTTTCGGCGCCGTATTTTACAGTCAGCAGTTGCACCAGCAAGGCATTCCATATTATACCACTGCGTTGGAGTTATACCGCAAAACAGGCAACCTCCGCATGTCTGCTGCTGTATTGAACAACCTTGGTTTAATGTACAAAGCTTTAAAAGATTATACCATCGCCAGCCGTGTAACAATGGAAGCCATCCATATAACTGATAGCCTGAAAGACATAACCAACCTGAGTATTTACAACAGTAACCTCGGTGAAATTTATTCCCAGATGGGCAATTATGCTATGGCGCAGCACTATGCAAAAATATCAATGGAATATGCAGTGATGCAGCACAACGACAAATTGATCGCCAATGCGTGGATCAATGAAGGCAATGTTTTAATGAAACTGAAACGTTACAAAGAAGCCATTGCTGTGTTGGAAAAAGCCTATGTAATTTTCAGGGATACAGAAGACATTAACCAATTGGCCACTACCACCGATTTACTTGCAGAAGCATACTCATTAACCGGCGATTACAGCAAAGCGTATGAATACATGGCGTTGTACCGAACTGCCAACGACAGCTTGGTAAAGTGGCGGTACGATGACGACATAGCCGCCATGCAAACCAAGTTTAAAGTAATTGAAAAAGACAAAGCCATAGAAATTTTAGCAAGGGATAAAGAACTCCAGCAACAAAAAATAGCCAGGCAACATTTGATCATGGTTGGCTCTGCTGTAATTGGGTTATTAGCATTAGGCGGCATTTGGCTGGCCATTAACCGCTACCGTTTAAAACAGCGCATGAAAGAACTGGAACTCCGCAACCAGATCGCTGCCGACCTGCATGATGAAGTGGGCAGTTCGCTGAGCAGCATCCACATGCTGAGCCAGATGGCGGCATCGCAACAAAGCAGCAATACCCAACAGCAGGATATACTGGCCCGGATGAGCAGCAATGCCAAAGAAACCATGGACAAAATGGGCGACATTGTCTGGATGATAAAACCAAACGAAACCGAGGCCGGCAGCCTGAAACAACGCATTGAGCGTTTTGCCTGCGAAATATGCAGCAGCAAAAATGTTGCGCTCGATATGCAGTTAAACGACCTGGAAAAAACAAAGCTGAGCATGGAGCAACGCAAAAACATTTTCCTCATTTTTAAAGAGGCGCTGAACAATGCATTAAAATATTCCGGCACCGGCAGCATTGAAATAAAAGTTATAACAGAAAATAAACGACTGGCGCTGCAGGTAACCGATCACGGGAAAGGTTTTGATATAGCGACAACCGGCAGGGGCAATGGATTGGACAATATGCGAAACCGGGCCAAAGAACTGCATGGCGAATTATTGATCAATACTGTTGCAGCAGGCGGAACGACTGTAAAGTTGAAGATGCCATTATAACAAAACGTACAAGTGAGTGACACAACGCTGATGCCATGGAATACAACTGTTGGTAACAAAAAAGTGATAGTTGATAGTCCATGGTCGATAGTCCATATCTGATGTTTGAGCATTAAAATTGGGAAGCTTATTTAACCATTTACTACCAAACTATGGACAGGGTTTGATGGTCGATAGTCAATAGCCTATGGTTGAGTATTAAATTTGAAGAGCTTCTATTAGCCATGAACTACCAACTATGGACCATGGGCTATTGGCCATCAACTATGGACTATCCACAATATCCGCTCACTCACCCTATTTCGCTATTGACTGCAGCAGTAATTTTTTAAACTTTGTAAAAACATAACCAGTGATACAAGTAGCCATTTTTGAAGACAATAAACACCTGCGGGAAACGCTTCAATTTTTGTTGAATAATACTGATGGTTATGCCTGCGCTGGCGCCTACCCGGATTGCAAAAATATGCTGGCACTGCTGGAAGCAAACCCCTGCGATGTAATACTAATGGACATAGAAATGCCCGGAATGAATGGCATTGAAGCCACTAAAATTTTAAAGAAGGAATTCCCGCAAATCAATATTTTAATACAGACTGTTTTTTTTGAAGACAAATATATTTTTGACGCCATCTGCGCCGGTGCTTCGGGCTATATTTTAAAGAGTACTTCGCCTGCAGGTTATGTAGAAGCCATTGCAGAAGTACAGGCGGGCGGTTCTCCTATTACACCGGGCATTGCCAGGAGAATGTTAGAGTTATTTAAAAATATTGCTCAACCTGCGCCGGCTACCAATCAATACCAGCTTACCAACCAGGAAAAAAAAGTATTGCAGTTGCTGGTGGAAGGAAAGAGTTATAAGATGATCGCTGCAGAATTATTTATATCAACCGATACAGTAAAATCGCATATCCGGAATATTTATTCCAAGCTGCATGTTAATTCAGGAACCGAAGCGGTGTCAAAAGCTATAAGGGATAAGATTGTGTAGGCTGGTGAATGGGCAATAGTCGATAGCAATGCTGAACCAAAGTTATTTACCCCGGATAGGGAAATCAAACGCAAAGAAGAGCAATAAAACTTTGCGTCTTTGCCTCTCTGCCTGCCCGAAAGAATTTCATTCAGGCAGACGTGAAAAAAGTTCTTAAGTAAACAACATTAATAAGCAATGATGAATCAACGATTAAGCAATAATCAATAAGGTAAAACTCCAATTGATTTCATCCGTTATAAAAATGCAATTTTGCTTCTCTGTTTCGTGCAAAAATTATTGTTTCATAATAAACCACTATCAATTTTACTAAAATATGATTTTTTATTACCTGGAGTACAAATCGAAGGAGTACCTTCAACTATTTTGAATTTAATAATTGGTGTTTTATATGATGCTTTGTTTTTAGGAAGGAAACTACCTGAAGGTAGTAAAACAGACCATTATTACTAGTAATGGAAGAAGTTCATAAAGCATCGAAGTGGCTTTTTTGTTTTATCCAGAATTAAAGACTTCTTTTTAAAGTGATCACTGCAACTTCCGGCCACATACCAATTCTTCCTTTTAATCCTAAAAAGCCGAAGCCCCGGTTAACATAGAGAAAGCGCCCTGCGTTTTCGTACAAGCCTGCCCATTGTTTATAAACATACTGGATAGGGCTCCATTTGAATCCTAAAAAATCAATGCCAAACTGCATGCCGTGGGTATGGCCAGACAAGGTTAAATGAATTGGCTGCTGGTGTTGCAATGTTACGCCTTCCCAATGAGAAGGGTCGTGCGACATCAATATCCTGAAAGCATTGCCAGGTACATTTGCAGTTGCTTTTGTAAGATTACCGTATTGATGAAAGCCACCTTTTCCCCAATTTTCAACTCCTATCAGTGCAATGGATTGACCGTCTTTGTAAAGGGTTATTGATTCATTTAGTAACAGGCGAAACCCAATATCTTGATGCACCTGTTTTAACCTGTTTAAGTTAGCCTTCTTTTCATCATTGCTTTTCCATTGAATGTAATCCCCATAATCATGATTGCCCAATATGGAAAACTTACCCATCGGTGATTTTAGGGCGGCAAAGCCTTCTATCCATGGGTCCATTTCTGATGCTTTGTTGTTGACCAGGTCGCCGGTAAATACAATGATATCGCTATGCTGATCATTTACCAAGTTGAGCCCTTTTTGCACACCGGCAGCATTGGTGAAGCTACCCGAATGCACATCTGTTATTTGTGTGATGGAAAAGCCATCAAAGGCTTCGGGTAAATCAGGAAATGAAACAGTTTCCTTGCGCAGGCGATAAAAATGCCTGCCCCTTGTTATACCGAATAATATTACCAGGAATAACACAGTTGCTACGCCTAACGTGAGTTCACTTATCCAGTAAAGCCTTGGTGGAAAATTGCGGAACAGCCGCGATATATCTTCCATCAAAAGAACAGGTAAGGAAAATAAGCGTGGAACGAATGACAATAACATTAGTCCTATCAACCAGGTGATCAGGGTTTGCTGCACCGGAAAGCCACGGCGTAAAAAGATGGCAGCGACTATACCAAATATTAATGTGATATCAACACCCCAATAGGGCCAGTAATAAATTTCAGCAGTTGAAAGGGTGCGTATAGCCTGGTAAAAATATAAGTCTGTGCCTAACCAAAGCAGTACAATTAAAGGAAATCTTTTAGCCATAGTGTAAGCGATATTGGAAATACATATCTTAATTGTAGACGAGTGAAAGGAGGAGATATTTTAAAAGCCCCGAATTTTAGTGTTTAGGAAATGGTTTCCAGGTAAAGTTTTTATGCAGGTGATGATTTGCCGGCTGCTGATTGTACAGGAATTGTTTTGATACTGTCTCCTTTGTACGCTCCCCACATTTTTGTAAACGCAGCACCGTAATACAATATCATGGAGGAATAGAATACAAATAACAGCAACAGCACAACGGATGCAGAAGCGCCATAAATACTGGTGATGTTGTTATAGGTGAGTAGTATGTGCAGGATGATTTTACCAATGGAAAACAATACGCTGGTAAACAAAGCACCTGCCCAGGCGGTGCGCCAGGATGGACGGACATCTGCCAGGTAGCGGAATACCATTAAAAACCAAACAGAGATGATTAGGGTAGAAGCCGTGATACCAAGTACCTGGTTGAAAGCATTAGATAGTGATGGAAAGAATTTGATAACGAAATTACCAATGAAAACCTGCAATGTTTCAATGAGGATGCCTATGGAAAATAAGGCACCCATGCTTAGTATGAGCAGCAAGGATTGCAACCTTGATTGTAAAGTGGCAAATACTTTTCTGCCTATCGGCTTGTCAATTTCCCAGATCTGGTTGATAGAATTTTTAATGACCCGGAATAAAGTAGTAGCTACAAATAGCAAAAACAAAAATCCCATGATGGTGGCAAACCAGTTGTAGGTTAGCTTACGAAAAGCCTTGATAACATCTATGACCTGGTGAACAGCTTCGGGGCCCACTGTGCCGGATAAACTGTCGAACAACTCATGACGGATGGTTTTGGGATCAACCAAAAAACTGAATACCTGTACCAGTATAATGAGGATTGGCGGCAAGGCAAACATGGTAAAAAATGCTGTGGCGCCTGCCATACGCAACGGATCATTCTTGAGGAATAACTTTAGCGCATCGTTTAAAATGCGCCAGGCTATCAGTAATTTTTTTGCCATACAATTGCACGAAAAGCAGGTGATTTATTTTTTAACCAGCAATGCATAGATCACATACAGCCATCCTAATATACCATGGATGATGGCCCACAAAATGGATTTGTTGCGGCTCCATGATACCACTACTGCAATGATGGTCCCTAAACCAATACCCGGACCAATATATACAGGGCGTGCATAATAAGGATCGCCGGTGGCTACACAAGATACAAGCAACAATAAACAGGGGATGATAACGAAAAGCAATTTCTTTGACATGGTATTTGGTTTATTTGATAAAGCTGAATTGATAGTTTACAATATTACAGCCATTATTTGACGCTACAATGATGCCAAAAGTTACTATGCTGGTGAGCTGCCGGATGGTAATGTAAAGCCCGCTGAAGATTGGTGCGCAGGCATTGCGGCGGACTTGCAATGTACAGCCGGAACAACTGTTGCATATTGATGTAAAGCTGAAAGCCAGTTGAATTAAAAAGTGGTATAAAAACTGTAAGTAAAAAGAACTGCTTACCTTTCTTACAACAACTAAACGATATTGCCTGATGGCCGGGGTGAAACAACATATTTCGAAAAAGTTTACAAATAACAATAAGATTCAATTGGTGCATGGCGGCAAAGAATATTTTGATTTGCTGCTGCAATTGATTGGCCAGGCTACTGATACAATCCACCTGCAGACATACATTTTTGGAAATGATGCTACCGGACACCGGGTAGCCGATGCGTTGAAAACGGCTGCTAAAAAAGGAGTGAAAGTTTATTTGTTGGCGGATGGTTATGCTTCGCAATCGATGCCCCAAACTTTTATTGATGCTTTGTGTGATGCAGGCATCAACTTTCGTTTTTTTGAACCACTGATCAAAAGCAAACATTTTTATTTTGGCAGAAGGTTGCACCATAAAATTTTTGTGGCCGATGCACAGTATGGTTTAACCGGCGGCGTAAACATTGCTGACCGATACAATGATGTGGCGGGACAGCCTGCCTGGCTTGACTTTGGGTTGTATGCTGAAGGGGAGATAGCTAAAGAAATGTGTGTGCTGTGCTGGAAAACGTGGAAAGGCTTTCCGGTTAAAACAAGGAAAGCCCCCTGCACCATTACGCAGCCGATCAACTTTAAAGGTGCAGAACCAACTGCTGTAAGGATGCGGCGCAACGACTGGGTGCTGCGGAAAAACCAGATATCGGGAACGTATTTTGAAATGCTGCGCCATGCACAATCGCATATCACTATTGTGTGCAGTTATTTTTTGCCGGGAAAAATTATCCGTAACCTGTTAAGCAATGCAGCAAAGCGTGGCGTGAAAATAAAAGTGGTTACTGCCGGTCCTTCGGATGTTGCCATTGCCAAGCATGCGGAGCGCTGGATGTACGACTGGCTGCTGCGCAACAACATTGAGTTGTACGAATACCAGCCGGCAGTGCTGCATGCAAAAGTTGCTGTATGCGATGGAGCGTGGTTTACCATCGGCTCGTACAATATCAATAACATCAGCGCTTATGCCAGTGTGGAAATGAACCTGGATGTGCGTAGCCAGCGTTACAGTAAGGAACTGGAAAGCATGATTGATGTTATTATACAAAATGATTCGATTGCCATTACCAACGAGGCCCATTTAAAAACAAAGAACTATTTTAAACAGTTTGTGCAATGGTGTTCTTACCAATTGATACGGGTTGGATTTTTTTTGGTTACCTTTTATTACCGGCAACGGCGGCGGTGAAAATTTGGGTAAGGGGGATTTTCACGTAAAGAAGAAAAGAGGTGAAGACGCAACGCAGTACCATTACTTTTTTACGGCTTTTTTAATCTTATAAATTCATTGAAATCAAAAAGATCTTTTACTGAAATATGTGGAATATTCACTTACTTCCCTTTTACCCTTTCCCAAAAAACCATAGCTGTTTTACTGTTCCAGCCGGCAAATCTTCCACGCTGTACTACCAGTGTATTGTCTGCCCCGGGTTGCAGGTAATAGTGAAAAGCAAAATTTCCTGTTGGGTTCTGCCAGCCCAGTTCCTGGCCAAAACGGAGATCGTTGAAAACGAGCGTGTCGTTCCATTTTTCCACTGTATAAAACTGTTGCGAAAAGCGAAGCAGTTGTTGCAGGTCTTTGTGGTCTTTTAAACCGGCCAATAAAGTATCATTGCGGGAAAAGAAATGAAAGTTGATTTCTTTTTTACTGTCCAGCAACGACCGATAACCAACATGGTAACCACTATCGTTGCCGGCTACCACATACCATAACCAGTTTTGCAATGGGGCAGGTGTTGTAAAATAGCGGTTATAACTGATGTGCTGCTGTTGCAGGATGTCTTTTACATCGGCATTTATTTTTGTTTTATTGATTACGCAGTACATTAAATACAATCCACTTAAACCCATTCCAAAACGCCACCATTTTTTACGAACTGCTTTCCTGCTTTTTAGGCAGATCAATGCCAGGCAGGCAATGGCCGGCCAGAGAGAAAAGAAAGGGTCTGCAACATAAATAGCATTGAAAGAAATGCGGTAGTGGCTGACCGGTTCAAACCAGCCAACTCCATAATTATTGAAGGCATCTAAAAAAATATGGGTGAAAATGACCGATCCAAAAAACGCCAGCCATTTTTGTAAGCTGATGTTGTGCGGACGGTGCAATCGTTCCGCTATCAAGGCAAATAAGGGTGTGATGATGCCGCAGAACAACAGGGAATGCGTAAAGCCACGGTGGGCCAATAAATTTGAGGAAGTGTCGAGCCAGAATGATGCAGTGAAATCAATATCAGGAATACTTTGCGCCAACGCTCCCCACAGCATTGCTTTTTTGCCAACTGTTTTACCGGCAAAAGCCTCGCCCATACAGGCGCCCAGGGCAAGGTGTGTTAGAGAATCCATTGTTGAACAAGCCTTGTTTTATTTTTGAAATTCTTTGTACTTCTTTTTTACTTCAACCCTTGCCAGCCAGCCGTTAACACCTTCTGTAATGGCGTTTTCCCGGTCGCTTTTAAGTTCATCAAGGTATTGGTAATTAACCGGTTGGTTTTGCAATTCGTTTATTTTTTGGGCCAGTTCTTCTGCTTTTATTTTTTCATTCAGGAAAGAGATAAAGAAACTTTTGCCGGAATGATGACGCCTGATACTGGAAGTATCTGTGAAATTTTCGTTGGAGTAATGAGTGATCTTGTAAGCAATCAAAAAGATCAGTGGAGTACCGGCATAAACAAGGAATTCAGAGATATCATAGCTTTCC
>CAXTPJ010000064.1:0-9725 GCA_964245855.1 uncultured Ferruginibacter sp.
CAACAGGCTTTTTAGAATTCACCAGGGAACTTCCCTCCAAACGGCCGGTAGAAGAACGCAGAAGCGATTATAAAGAATTTGTAGAAAGATATACAGATGAAAAGCTTAACCAGCAATCTGCACGTTGCATGGATTGTGGAATCCCTTTTTGTCATAACGGTTGCCCTTTGGGAAATGTAATCCCTGAATTTAACGATGCAGTTTACCGCAGCAGTTGGAAAGAAGCGTATGATATCCTGTCTTCTACCAATAATTTCCCGGAGTTCACCGGCCGTATTTGCCCGGCTCCCTGCGAAACAGCTTGTGTACTGGGTATCAACCAACCGGCTATCACCATTGAAGAAATAGAAAAACACATTATTGAAATTGCTTTCGAAAAACAATTTGTTCAACCCAACAAACAAATCTCCCGTACCGGGAAAAAGGTAGCCGTAGTAGGCAGTGGGCCCGCAGGTTTGGCAGCAGCAGCGCAACTGAATATTGCCGGCCATTCTGTAACGGTTTTTGAAAGAGATGATATGCCGGGCGGTTTGTTACGGTATGGCATACCCGATTTCAAACTGGAAAAATGGGTGATCGACCGCAGGATAAAATTAATGGAAGAAGAAGGAGTTGTCTTTAAATGCAATGCTAACGTGGGCTTTAATATTGGTATCAGCGATCTGCTAAGAGAATACCAGGCAATTGTTTTGGCAGGCGGATCAACCATTCCACGCAACCTTAACATCCCCGGCAGGGAATTGAAAGGTGTTTATTTTGCCATGGAATTTTTAAAACAACAGAACAAACGGGTAGCTGATATTTCCTTTAAAGAAGAAGCACTGTGGGCGACCGGTAAAAATGTAGTGGTAATTGGTGGTGGCGATACCGGCAGTGACTGTGTAGGGACCAGCAACCGCCACAAGGCAACGTCCATTACACAATTTGAATTGCTGCCCAAACCTCCGTCAGAAAGAAATATGGTGATGCCCTGGCCAACTTATCCCATGCTGCTGAAAACAACATCTTCGCATGAAGAGGGATGCGACAGGAGATGGGCCGTTTCAACCAAAGCGTTCATGGGTGATGATAATGGCAATTTAAAAGCAGTGCGCCTGGTTGAGCTGGAATGGAAAATTGTGGATCATAAACCTGCGCAGTTTGTTGAAGTGCCGGGCAGTGAAAAAGATATTCCCTGCGAACTGGCTTTGCTGGCAATGGGTTTTGTACATCCTCAGCATGATGGGCTGGTGAACGAACTGGAATTGGAGTTGGATGAAAGAGGAAATGTGAGGGCTACCGAAAAAAGTTATCAAACAAATATCGCAAAAATATTTACTGCTGGGGATATGCGGCGTGGACAATCGCTGGTAGTATGGGCTATTAAAGAAGGACGTGATTGTGCCCAAAAAGTTGATGAGTTTTTAGTAGGGCAATCTTTACTGGAAACGGCCGATGGAAATGCCATAGCCAGGTATCTTGTATAAATCAATCAGATTATAAATGTAAAAAGCCTTTTGCACCGCAAAAGGCTTTTTACATTTATATAAATTACATGTGATATTATTTTAGCTTATTGCAATAAAAAATGGATTATTGTTGACAAGCTGTCAATATTTATTTGTTTTTATTCGATTTTTTTCATTAACATTGTATTAATACATTGTATTTATTTAAAAACTAATTTGTTTATTAAACTCGTTTAACATGAAAAAAGTAGGATTTAAAGAAGTAGTTCCTTTTGTTTTGTTGACAGCGGTTGCTATCGGCAGTTTATTTTTTCCGACCGGAGAAGTATTTGCTGACTCTTCCAAATATGTTACCGGGGATATTACCTGGGTATTGGTTGCTACAGCCCTTGTTTTCCTGATGACACCAGGACTGGCATTTTTCTATGGCGGTATGGTAAACAGGAAAAACGTTTTGAGTACAATGATCAAAAGTTTTGTTGCTGCTGGTATTATTTCCGTGCTTTGGTTAACTGTAGGTTATGGTATGTGTTTTGGCACAACCATGGGCGGTATCATCGGCAACCCGATGTCGCACCTGTTTTATAAAAATGTGGTCTCTTCTGAACCATGGGGAGGAGGACCAACAATCCCTTTAACCCTGTTCTCACTTTTCCAGTTGATGTTTGCAATCATTACTCCGGCACTGGTTGTGGGTGCGGTTGCAGAAAGGGTTAAATTCTCTTCTTATGCATTGTTCATTGTATTATTTGCTTTATTAATTTATTTCCCTGTTTGTCACTGGGCCTGGCATCCTGCAGGTTTCCTGTTTAAAATGGGTGTTTTGGATTTTGCCGGCGGTACAGTGGTTCATATTACAGCGGGTTGTGCAGCATTGGCCGGTGCAATTGTACTTAAAAGAAGGCGTGCACACATTGCTAAAGTAGAATTGCATCCAGCTAACGTACCGTATGTATTGATCGGTACCGGTTTGCTGTGGTTTGGCTGGTTTGGTTTCAATGCAGGTTCTGCATTAGGTGCCAATACCCTGGCTGTATCTGCTTTTGCAACCACCAATATGGCTGCTGCAACTGCAGGTTTATCATGGATGTTTTTTGATGTGTTAAGAGGCAAAAAACCTTCTGTACTGGGCTTTTGTATCGGTGCGGTTGTAGGGTTGGTTGCCATCACCCCGGGTTCTGGTTTTGTAGGTATTGCCCACAGTGCTTTCATCGGTTTTATCGCTGCCATCGTTTCCAACATTGCAGTTTCTATCCGTACCAAATCAAATGTTGATGATACCCTGGATGTATTCCCTTGTCATGGTATTGGTGGAATGGTGGGTATGTTGCTGACTGGTGTTTTTGCAAGCAAAGCTGTTAATAGTGCCGGTGCAGATGGTTGGTTCTTCGGCAATTTCAGTCTTTTCCTTACACAGTTGAAAGGTATGGTGATCGTTGCTGCTTACAGTTTCATCGTAGGCTTCATCATCTTTAAAATCATCAATATTATTAATCCGATCAGGGTTTCTGAGGACGAAGAAGATGCTGGCTTGGATGAATCTCAACATGGCGAACATTACACCCAGGGAACACTGCTGGTTAAAAACGGCGGCTCTATGGATGAAGTAAAAGTAGTTTTATAAATATTGGTTGTCCAGCACAACAGAAATACCATCCGTTGTGCTGGATAAATTTTAAATAACATTTCTTTCCCTTTCCAATTTCCTTCCAAAAAGCTCTTTGCCATTGCTTTGTCATTAAAAAGTTTTCTGTAATTACCCCTTTTATTAACTAACCAAAACTTTAAAAAATGACAAAAAAGATTTTTGTATCAGCCTTTACCGGATTTGCTTTAATTGGTACCGGCGACGTAGAAGCCCAGGATTCAAGTAAAACCGCACCAGCACTAAAGATAAGTGGTTCAGTAGATGCTTACTACCGCTTTAGTCCGGGAGCAGAAGGCTCAGGGTTTAAAAATAATCTTACAAGTTTTACTAATGCCTCCAATACCTTCCAGTTAGGTATGGCGTCAATAAAAGGAGAATATGTAACAGGAAAAACCGGGCTGGTTGTTGACCTCGGTTTCGGTAACAGGGCAGAAGAGTTTTCTTATGCAGATGCAGGTTCTTTACGATCTATCAAGCAGGCATATTTGTATTACAATGTATCAGATAAAGTAAAATTTACATTTGGTAAATTCGGAACGCATATCGGGTATGAATTACTGGATCCACAGTTGAACAAAAATTACAGCATGTCTTACATGTTCACCAACGGTCCCTTCTCACATACTGGTTTAAAGGCTGATTTTGCTTTGGGTAAAGGTGCTGGTTTAATGATTGGCATTGCCAATCCGATCGATGTAACCGCACCCGGTGATGGCAGCACTCCTAAAACCATCTTGTTTCAGTTGAGCAAAGTAGCCGATAAATATTCTGTTTATTTAAATTATGCCGGATATTTCGGAGCTAAAAGCCAAATGCCAACAGCTTCTTCTTTAAACCAGGTCGGTTTAACTGCAGCTTACACGGTTAGCGATGCATTTAGCCTTGGTTATGATGGAACCGTTCAGTTTGTAAAAGATGAAGTATTAGATAAATCAAAAACCTGGTGGGCTTCTGCATTGTACTTTAATTTGGCTACAAGCAAAGATTTTGGTTTGACATTGCGGACAGAATACTTCAGTGATAAAAAAGATGCAGTAAAAATTGGCGTAAATATGTTTGCCGCAACACTTTCAGGTAATTATAAAGTAGGCAATTTTACCCTTATTCCTGAGTTGAGGTTTGATAATGCCAGTGCAGCGATCTTCAGCAAAAATTCACAGGGTGAGTTGACCAAAAGTGGCATGTCTGCTACATTGGCTGCTGTTTACAGTTTCTAATAACGTTCACGTTTTTTCATATAGCAAGCAATCGTTAAGTCCTCCTGTTTCTACAGGAGGACTATTTTTTTGATATCTATAAAATCTCCACTATAATTTTTTTGTTATATAAAATAAGCTTAGTTTTTGCCCTCAAAACTAAACTGTACAATTACCATGAAGAAAATGTTTTTAACCCTGTTATTGCCATGTTTCATCACAAGCAGTTGTATTTCTATTTTAGCTGGAACCCGGCGGCCAGTGTCTTTGGTTGATGCTCCCGATGATTTAAAAGTAAGGGATTTAAGATCAGGTAAAGAATCGAAAATCCAGCAGGTAAGGTTAACGGGGGCCGGTGGTGCTATCCAGTATTGCCCGGGAGTTAAATACAAAGTAAAAAAAGGCACCGTCTTAGAATTTAGCTCCGGTAATTTAAAGCAGACAGTTACCATGGGTGTTAAGCCATATATTGGGGCATTAATCTTTGAGACTTTTCTAACTTTAGGAATAGGTACAATTGTAGATTTATCTACTGGCGCTAACAAAACACCCAAACCAGAATTTTTAGATGTTCCGGCAATACTCAACAATCAAACTCCGAGAACAACAGATCAGTTAAAGGGTTATTTACTGGCTCATTCAAAAATTATATATGGCAGGCCAAAACAAAATTGAACAAAAATTTTAGCTTAAAGAAAGAAATTATTTTTGGTTTAGGGTATATTTTGGTATTCCTGTTTTACCGGTTTTTTTTTTGATATCAATGTTTCCAAATAATGCTGGTCAATATTGAACATTGCTTTCAGCGCTGTTACTTTATCAAGATACTCCTGTCGTTTTGCATTTTCTGTAGCTGATTTTGTGCCTACGATCAATACATTTTTGGGCGTATGTTCTGTTCCGATAAACTCAAACACTTTTGTTTTGTAACCAGCGGCTTCCATTAACAAAGCCCGGATGCTGTCGGTAACCATCTCGGCCTGGCGCTCCAGTAAAATACCATGTTTAGTGATGGACGACAATACATTGTCTGGCTTCATTTGCCTGCGTATTTGCTTATGGCAGCAGGGGACACACACAATTACTTTGGCATTGGCCTGTATACCTTTAAAAATAGCATCATCTGTTGCGGTATCGCAGGCATGCAATGCAATGAGAATATCCGTTGCCGGTAGTGCTGTATCGGCTATGGTACCGGTTTTAAAATGCAGGTTAGTAAACCTTGCGGATGCTGCTATCTGGTTACAAATATTTACTAAATCAGGCCGTATCTCTATACCGGAAACTGCCGGTTTCAGTTGCAAGGTATTCACCAGGTAATCATATAAAGCAAAAGTGAGGTAGCCTTTGCCACTGCCCATGTCTACCACTGATAATTCATTGTTGAACTGCAGGTCTTTTATAATGCCTTCAATGATTTCTACGTACCGGTTGATCTGCTTGTATTTATCCTGCATATCTTTCTTTACCACACCTTCAGCAGTTGTAATTCCTAAAGCATGCAGGTAAATATTGCCACTGGTTTTAACAAGCCTTGCTTTTTCTTTGTCGTGCTGCTGCGTTAACGGTTTACCGGAAAGAGTGGGGGGGGTGGTTACCATTTTAGCGGTGCCATTTTCATGTTGCAATAGGTGGAAATCATTGGTAGTGGTAAACAGATCAGCGTTTAAAAAATCTGATTGCAGCATATGATCAATGAGTTTGAATGCTGATGCGCTATCAAGATTTTTGGTGATGTCTTTGGTTGGGTAGCGATAAACAAAAGATAATTTATCACCAGTTTTTAGCGAAACCGGCTTGATAAAAACACTTTTAAGATCAGTAGATTTATCTCTTTTGTTGCCGAGTGTAATTTTTATAAACTCCTTTTTTTGCCCGGCCTGCTCAAGCATTTGCAGGAAAGAAGTCAGTGAATGAGCCATGTATAAATGCGATGTTTAATTCAAACAATAATATCAACCAGGAAACTAATTTAGCCTTGCATCAAAAGAAGTGGCTGCAAAATCAACAGCCTCATAATCCTTTACCACATTGTACAATGTATCCCGCTCAACCGGTTTACGGCGCACCTGCTTGATCAATGTTACCAGTTCTTCGGTGGTCATGGTAGGCGTTTGTTCTTCGCTGCCGGCCATGCTGTAAATTTTGGTAGAATCATCAATGGTACCGTCAATATCATTTACGCCGAAAGACAAACTCAATTGTGCATTCTCCCTTCCCAACATGGGCCAGTAAGCTTTCAGGTGAGGGAAATTATCCAGGTAAATCCTTGCAATGGCATACAGCCGCATGTCTTCTGTAATAGTACTTTCAGCTACATCGCTCATGTCGTTATTATGGTTGCGGAATTTCAATGGAATGAAAGTGTTGAAACCATTGGTCTTATCCTGCAGTTCCCTTAACCTTCTCATGTGGTCAATGCGATCGGCATATTTTTCAATATGGCCATACAACATGGTGGCGTTACTGTGCATTCCCAGGTTATGCGCTGTTTCATGAATCTTTAACCAACCATCGGCGTTTACTTTATCTCCGGCAATGACTGCCCTTATTCCCGGTGCAAATATTTCTGCGCCGCCGCCGGGCAAGCTGTCAAGGCCGGCATCATGTAACCTTTTCATTCCTTCTTCCACGGTTAATTTTGCTTTGCGGAACATGTAATCCAGTTCCACGGCAGTAAAAGCTTTTACATGCAGATCGGGGCGGTGGTTTTTTATTTTCTGCATCAGTTCAATAAAATAATCCATGTTCATTTTCGGATGAACGCCGCCTACAATATGCACTTCTGTAATAGGTTTACCATCGTAAGTTTTTACTATGTCCAGCATCTGGTCAATGCTCAGTTCCCATCCTTCTTCTTTGCGTGCATACAATCTTGAATAGGAACAAAATTTACAACTGAACACACACACATTGGTTGGTTCAATATGGAAATTGCGGTTAAAATAAGTAGTGTCGCCATGTAGCCGCTGGCGTATAAAATTGGCTAAAGCCCCTACAAAAGAAAGGCTTCCTTTTTCAAACAACATAATACCTTCTTCATCAGTTATACGTTGCTGCTGTTTTACTTTTTGTGCTATGTTTTTTAAATCCTGGTCTTCAGTAAATTCAATCAATGTATCGATGGCGCTGTGCATTATTATTTTTTTACAAAGTTACCTGCTGGTTGCTGATAAAACAACAGCGGCTGCCTTTTGTTGGCAGCCGCTGTAAAATATTAAAACAAGTTAGTAGATTTTGGCCCTTTAGATCTTTACGATCCTCTCCACTATAGTTTTATTGGTGTACACCATTTTAAGCACATAAACGCCTGTAGCAAGATGGTTTAAATTTACAGTGATCTGCCTGTCTGCATTTCCATTGTATTGTTTATCCCACACCAATTGCCCGCCAGAATTGAATACCTGCACCGATTTCAGATCAACCGGCGGTTCAACTGCTGAATGATGGATAAGGAAACTGTTGTTGAATGGATTTGGATAGATCAAGTAGCCCTGGTCTTTCAATAATTGTGGCAATGTTTTAGAGCTGATGTTAATATTATCTATCCAGATATTATTTTGCTTATTACTTTTTGCAGCGAAGTATAGTTGGAAACTACTGGTTCCGACAAATGGCGTTAAGTACACCCTTTTATTTTTCCACTGGGCAGCATTCGTTGGTATAAATGCATTGGAAGATGCATTGTTTGGATCATTGATGGTCTGCAATGCTGTTCCCCATTTTTTCCAAACAGAAGTAAAGCTGGCACCACAATCGAATGTTGCCAATACTTCCAACGTATCCATGGCAAAGACGGTTGAACCCGGGTATTGCGTACCTGCTTTGTAAGACAAATCGAAATCAACAAACATAGAATCGATGGAAGTACGGTTAGCTATTAATGGCGAAATAAAATAATCTACAGCGCCATTGGCATTGGCAACATTGGGGTTATTAAGCCACATAGCAGCGCTGCCTGTTTTGGAAATGCCGGTTGATTGTTGCCAGGTGGTGCCGCCATTTACATTTTGTACACCCCAATCCGGCCTTGGAAATACGGTTCCCTCAAACCCTTCAAAAACCGGGGTGGCAGAGGCAGTTGAATTAAAAATGCTGAATGTTTTTACCATGCTGTCATTGCCGGTAAACTGATCATTCAAACTATTGGGCAAAGTTGAAAATACAGTTATCTGGTGTGTGCCAACTGCTGCAGTAGCTACGGGCAGCGAAACCGTAGCCACACCACATTTTGCCAAACTGCCTGTCCAGTTGATGCTGCTTACTGCGCCGCCATCTACTGAATAGTTCAATTGCACAGAAGTCAAAGTATCCAGTCCATCATTTCTAAAACTGATCTCTGGTGTAAAATTGTTGTTGCACAATGCAGGTTTGGGAAGATTGACGGAACTGATCAACACATTCCTGTTGTTGGATGTGTAGCCGGTAATATTAATGCCATCAACAAACAAATCATTGCCATAATCATTGTAAGCCCGGAAACCGATCATCAGGTTATCAAGGCCACTGCTGCAAAAATCTTTCAGGGTAATCTTTTCTGTTCTCCACTGGGTAGCAGTCGGTACAAAGGCAGCAGTGGTAGTTCCTGCAACAGAACTCAATTGAGTGCCGCCTTTTGAATAGGCTGTCCTCAACCACGTATTACCGCAATCAGGCGAAATAACAATAGAAAGTGAATCGCTCGATCCGGGATAAGGCTGGTACGCAACATTGAATGTAAGCGTTAAGGAATCAAGTACGCTGGTATTGATCTTCGGGGTACGGTAAATATCAATTTCGCCAGGTGCATCGTAATCATAATTGTTGAGCCAGATCGATGCAGGGCCAGGGTTGCCAACGGTTGTCGTTCTTGCCCAGGTAATATCATTGTCAGGATTTATGACTGCCGATCCATTAGCCGCAGGGAAAGGGGTTGTTTGAAAACTCTCAACATATGGCAGGGGCAATGAAGGGGCGATTGTAAATGAAATGGTGGTGGTGTCATTGTTCGGGCGCTGATCTGCACCGCCGTTGGGTTGGTGTGTAAATATTTTTAGCACATGTACACCCAAAGCAGGAGATAAAGAAAGCGGTAACGCAATAGCACCGGATTCTGTAAAAGTCGGAACGGACAGACCCGTAATGGTTGTTGGAGTGCCGACTGCGGTTCCATCCAGTATCAATCCAATCTGTAATGATTTAATGGTGTCAGCGCCAATGTTCCTGATCTTAACGGTGGGCGTAAAAGGTGTTTTACACCATAACCCGGAAGTTGGTTCAGTGATGGTAGAAATTTTTACATCCAGTGAATTGTTTCCTGCCTGTGTTGCGGCAGCCTGCACAGCCTTGAATGCGTTGAGCCTGCCAGAACCGAGTTTACCGGCATAGGATGGAGGGTTCAGCGGATAAATATCATCTACATTGGTCAATAAAATATTTCTTAGCTGGGTTGCA
>CAXTPJ010000065.1:0-9714 GCA_964245855.1 uncultured Ferruginibacter sp.
AGTTGTATAATAAAATAGCATAATCATTCGGTTGGCCGGTGAGATAATAAAGAGGCTGTCTTAAAAGTAAATGAGCCTCCTGAGAATAGAGTATACGAAAATTTTCTACGTGCGGCAAACAAAATAAAAAGAGGCTTCTCGGACTTTTGAGACAGCCTCTTTTTTATGCAGAAAAATATAATCTGTTATTAGGCTATCCGTGCCGCCGCTTCTAAAGCCAGTTCCATCATGGGCAACAAGGCTGTTTCTCTTTGATCGGCAGAAATAAATTCATGTGTTGGAATAATATCTGACACCGTTAATAAAGTGCCGGCGTTTTTTCCCAAATGTTTTGCATTGGCAAACAAAGAAAAGGCTTCCATTTCTACTGCGAGGCATTGGTTTTCTAAAGCCACTTTTGGAACACCGGGTTCCATACGATAAAAAATATCACTAGAATGAATATTGATGTTATTCAACACCAGGCTTTTGTCAATAGCTGTTTGCTTAATAATATCAAATGCGTTTCCCTGGTGTGGGATGGCTTCGCCTTCAATTCCCCAGGCATGTTTTGCAAAGGTTGATTCACTGGCTGCAACATCTACATTGATAAGATCGAATAATTTTAAATCTGTGCTATATGCGCCGCAGGTACCGATCCGCATAATGCAATCCACTTCGTATTCGGTGTACAATTCATACGAATAAATACCAATTGATGGACAGCCCATGCCACTTGCACCTACGGTGATTGTTTTTCCTTTGTAGGTGCCGGTAAAGTAAAATATATTTCTTGTGCTGCTCACTAATTTTACGTCCTGCAAAAATTTGTCGGCAACATATTTGGCCCTTAACGGGTCGCCGGGCATCAATACAACTTTGGCAATTTCGCCGGGTTTGGCGCTGATGTGTACACTCATAAAAAAAATTTGCGTGAAGGTATTGTTTTAAGGTAAAGTGGCAAAGTTTGAATACCTGGCTTCGGGTGTGCCACTCTAAGGAGTGGCACACCCGAAGCTCAAAGGCCGCCCTGGTATGAGCAGCCTTTTTTAATATTTTATTATATGAATTAAAAAGTTACCGTGTTGATCTTAGCTGTGCCGGAAGTGGTAAAAGTTGATTTTAAAGTTGCGCCGGTCAGTGAATAGGTGCCACCGCTATACAAGCCCCAGCCGGTTGAATTGCCAACATAATTTCCTCCGGTATAACTGCCACCAAAGTACACTTTGTATTGTGTGCTTTGCGCTAAACTGCCGCTTGAAAAATGGAAAAAATAAACGCCGTTCTTTGGTTTAAAAGTTATCATTTCTGTGCCGGCGCCATTTTCAATGTGCAGCATAGAAGTAGCAGCCAGTTGGGCGCTTGATTTTAAGAACATGCTAACCTGTGTTGATGCCGCACCCATGCCTTTTGTCATCCCGGAATTAGAACCTGCTGATATCAATAACCCTCCATTCATTAAAAATGTTCCGTTGTAATCGATGCCTTCCTCTGGTGAAACAGTTGGCCCGTTTATGATAGTGGTACCTCCTGTTACGGTAATATCGCCATTGCTGTCAATGGCATCGCTTCCTGCAACAATGGTTATGCCGCCGGAGATATTCAACTGGCTGTGATCATTGGATTCTGTACCACCACTTACGGTACCATAAGTAGCGTTGATGCCATCGTTAGAAGCATTGATATCATTTACCCCACCGGTAATATTTATGATCGGCGCTTCAATACCTTCTCCTACACCCCGTGTTGCAGAAATAGCTGAAATTTTATTGTTGCCGCCGCTGATGGTGATCATTGAGTCTGAATGAATGCCATCATCGGTAGAATTAAGTGTAGTGTTGCCGTTGATAATATTGATAACGCCTCCGGCCACTATGGTTTTGGGGTGAGCATAATCTGTTCCAGAAACCAAAAACCTTGCTCCGGTAGTTGTGATGTTTAAAGTAGGTACCCCCGTGGCGCTGCCAATGGTAATGGCGCCATCCGATTTTAATCCTTTACCACCTGTTCCGGAACTGGTGGTAGTAATTGACCCGCCTGTTATTGTAATGGCAGAATCCGATGAGAAAGCGGCCGCAGCATAAGCATCTGAAGTGCCTGCAACGTTGGTGTACCTGGCGCCATCACCTGCTATTGAAACCGTAGTGTTGCCACCCGTTACATGGATGATGCCGTCGGCAGATAAGCCCCTTGCGCCTGTTGCAGCGGATGTGCCTGTTATAGCGATCGTTCCTGCATGTACGTTGATTGCGCCATCTGCTTTTACGCCGGAAGGATAAGAAGGATCAAACCCATCGCCGGATACGGCTAATACGGCAGGCCCGGAAAGATTGATGCTGGTGTTTCCTCCATTGAAAGTAATGTTGGCATCTGCCTTCAATCCTTTGCCGGTAGAACCGCTATTGATCAATGTAATGGTGCCCCCGTTTACAATGATGTTGGCATCGGAACTGATGTTCTTACCATCTGTGCCGGCATTGGTTAAATTGATGGTGCCACTTGCCAAAGTAATGTCTGCATCGGCACTTAAGCCTGCAGCACTATAGGCATCCGCAGTTCCTGAAGTAGCTGTGTAATTGGCGCCATTGCCTGCTAAAGATACGGTAACAGCACCGCCATTGATGATGATACCATTGTCTCCGGAAAGCCCTTTTGCACCGGTTGCTGCTGTAGTTCCTGTTACAGAAATGGCAGCATTAGTGTTTACTGTGATACTGCCGGTAGCTTTTATACCGGTTGAATAAGAAGGATCAAAGCCGCTGCCTGATGCGGTTAAAACAACTGCACCTGATAAATTGATGTTGGTGTTACCGCCTGAAAAAACTATGTTGCCATCAGCTTTAAATCCTTTTCCTGCAGCGCCACTGTTGCTTATATTGATGGTTCCACCGGTAACATTGATGGCGCCATCGGAAGAAAACTGTTTACCCTGTTCACCTGAATTGCTTAACGTAAATGTTCCTCCTGATATATTGATGTCTGCATCGGTGCTGAAAGCGGTGGTGCTGTATGAATCAGCCAAACCATTGGTATTGGTATAACTGGCTCCGCCACCTGCGGTGGTAACGTTGAGTATCCCATTGGTAATTACAATATTGCCATCGCTGGTAAATCCTTTTGCCCCGGCTGCAGCGGCTGTAGTTTGAATGGTAATATTTCCGCCACTGACTGTTACGCCTGCATCTGATTTTATTCCTGAGCAATAAGATGGATCAAAGCCACTACCCGAGGCCGTTAGTATTGCTGCACCGGAAAGATTGATGTTCACTGTTCCATTGCTGATACTAATTGCGCCTTTGGAAGAAATTGCTTTAGAGGCATTGCCTGAAACTGTCAATGCAACTGCACCTCCTGTAATGGATATGGTTCCGTTACCGGTTTTTAACCCTTTTACATCTACTGAAGTGGAAGCGATGTTAATAGTCCCGTTGCTGATGCTGATCGCCCCGTCACCTGCATCAATTCCATCGGCTATGGAAGCAATAACATTAGCAGCGCCACCACTTAAAATAAATCCTTCGGAATGAAAACCATCTGATGCTGCTGAATTAATAGTAATAGTGGATGATTGTATTTCGATTGCCCCGGTAGTAGAGATGCCATGTTTTTTTACACCGGTGACAGCAAGTGAACCTGTGCCATTGAAAATGATTTTTCCATCGGTTTGCAATGCGCCATTCTTAGAACTGCCTGTTCCATCACTTAATGTATTGGTAGTGCCGGCTTTTGAAGTAAACGTATTTACCTGCCCGCCTGTTACAATGATCGCAGTGCCGGCCGCATTGGTGATATGCAGGTTGTTCATAACAAAAGTAGCTGCTGTAGTAGAGCTGATGGTTAAGCTTCCTGCAGTGCTTGTTCCCAATAAATTATATTCGAGGTTACTGATACCTGTTGCACCGGTTGCTGTAACCGTGCCGCCAGCAGCAGTAATGGTAAGTCCACGGGTTGCGTAAGGATTGATGATCGTGGCATCATCTGTACCATTGTAAATGATATAGATTTTATCCAGCGTAACCGTATGGTTGGTGAAAGTGATGCTGTCAATAAATACCTTCTGGATATTTAAAGTGCCGGCATTGCTGTTGATCTTAAATTTAGAATAGATCTCGTCAAACTTAATGCTGTCAACCGCAATGATCGGACTGGCATACATGGTGTCCCCGGAATTGTGTACCCTCATATCCTGTGCGGATGCATTGAAACAAAGAAAAAGTATGCTGATAATGGACAAGAATTTTTTCATTTTATTACTTTAAAGCTTTAGCTATTTATATTGATCAGATTTTGTTAAGCATTTACTGCCTGATCAGTTTATACGGTTTGTTATTGATCAATACCATGTATAATCCGCTGGTGAAATTGTTGAGAGAGATTTGTTCACCCGGTGAATAATTACCTGCTGTCAACAGTTTGCCATCTGCAGAAAAAACTTTTGCCTCCAGCTTATCTGCGGTATTGCTTGTTATTTTAAAGTAATCCCTTGTTGGGTTAGGAACTATTGAAATGATTGGAGCGACAGCCCTGTTTACTGTAAGCACTTTGCTGTACAGGTACCTGCCATCTGTATCTACCTGTTTCAACCGGTAATATTGAATTCCGGGTTTAGGAAACAGGTCAGCGTAATTGTAACTGCCACCGGATCCATTGTTCAGGGAACTTACCTGTCCTATATTTTCATAATTTACCCCGTCTGTACTTCGCTCAATAATGAAATATGCGGTATTGATTTCATTGCTTGTTTTCCATGATAATTTCACCTGCAATTTTTCATTGCTGATAGTAAAATCAGTGAATTTCAGTGGCACAACTGAAAAGGTAAAAGTTACTTTCCTGATGATAGAAACCGGGATACCAAGTGGGGTAGCAGCAGCGGTAGTTTGTACCTGCAGGTTATCATTGGCAAAATATAATTTTCCTGATGGAGCAATAGCATATACCTGCTCTGTTCCATCATAATAAGTTACCAGTATGCCGGTTTGTGCCAGTGCCTTGCCACTGAATAAAAAGCAGCCAATTACTGCAGCCAGCAATTTCTTTTTAAAAAAAGTAAAATTGATTTTCATTGCAATAAATTCAAATGTTTGTGAATATGAAAAGGTAAATATATTTACGGGCAAAACAAAGGAGACTTTTTTATCGGTCAACGGGCTGATTTAGCCGATAGAAAGAGTCCATGTTTACTTACTGCTAATTCAATTGAGCTGGAACAAAAGGATTAAGTACTTACATTCGCAAAGCATTTTACAATGAATATTTTATTGCTAAAAACTGATTTATTTAAACTGGAAAATTTTACGATCATGTCTGCTGTTGCATCAGAAAAAAGAACCTACGATCCAATCAAATACAAAACCCCAACTGGTTCCTCACTCAATTGTAAGGGCTGGGTACAGGAGGCTGCGTTACGCATGTTATTGAATAATCTTGATCCTGCTGTAGCAGAAAGGCCGGATGACCTGATCGTTTATGGTGGAAGGGGAAAGGCTGCCAGGAATTTTGAAGCGCTGGACAATATTATTGCTTCTTTAAAAATATTGGAGAACGATGAAAGCCTTTTAATACAAAGCGGTAAACCGGTGGGCATTATGAAAACGCATAAAGATGCACCGAGGGTGTTGCTGAGTAATTCTCAACTGGTGCCTAACTGGGCCAACTGGAAACATTTTGAAGAGCTGGAAAAGAAGGGTTTGATGATGTATGGCCAAATGACTGCAGGAAGCTGGATCTACATCGGCTCCCAGGGTATTGTACAGGGAACTTATGAAACCTATGCAGCAGCGGCTGATAAACATTTCAATGGCTCGTTGAAGGGTACACTGAATGTTACCGCAGGATTGGGTGGCATGGGCGGCGCTCAATCATTGGCCATTACCATGAATGATGGGGTGGCGCTGATTGCGGAAGTTGAAGAATGGAGAATTGATAAAAGGCTTGAAACAAAATACCTGGATGAAAAATACACCGATATAGATGAAGCCATTGACGCTGCCTTAAAATATAAAACATCTGGTGCTGCAAAAAGTATTGGTGTGTTGTGCAATGCCGTACACTTACTGCAACGGCTGCTCGAACGTAATATTGTTCCTGATACTTTAACTGATCAAACAAGTGCACATGACCCGTTAATTGGTTATATCCCGCATACTTTAACGAATGAACAGGCCAATGTATTAAGAGAGCAGGACAAAGAACAATACCTGCAAATGAGTTATAAAAGTATGTATTTGCATGTGCAGTTGATGGTGGAGTTGAGAGACAGGGGCGCTATAACTTTTGATTATGGAAACAATATCCGGGCAAGAGCTTTTGAACAGGAAGAAAAAATTAATGCAGCTAAACCGGCAGATGCTAAAGTCTCCCCTTTAGGGGGCGGAGGGGGTATTTTTCCTGGTTTTGTGCCTTCTTACATCCGTCCGCTTTTTTGCGAAGGCAAAGGCCCCTTCCGTTGGGCAGCTTTGAGTGGAGACCCGGCAGATATTGCAGTGACTGATGAGCTGATCATGAGTATGTTTCCTGAAAACAAAGGCATGTTGCGCTGGATGAAAATGGCCAAAGAAAAAATTGCGTTCCAGGGATTGCCTGCAAGGATATGCTGGCTGGGCCAGGGCGAAAGAGAGAAGGCGGGGATAGCTTTCAATGAATTGGTAAGAACGGGAAAAGTAAAAGCGCCCATTGTAATTGGCCGTGACCATTTGGATACGGGAAGCGTTGCCAGTCCGAACAGGGAAACAGAAGCTATGATGGATGGCAGCGATGCAGTAGCTGATTGGCCCATTTTAAATGCACTGGTAAATACAGCGGGCGGCGCCTCCTGGGTTTCGCTGCACCATGGTGGTGGGGTAGGGATGGGGTACTCCATACATGCAGGTATGGTGATTGTTGCGGATGGAACGGATGATGCAGCAGAGCGGTTGAAAAGGGTGTTAAGGAATGACCCTGGAATGGGGGTGATACGTCATGCGGATGCAGGCTATGAAGTGGCAAAAGAAACGGCGAAACAGCATGGGCTGGATTTGAGAGAAAAAATCAACTGATAAAAATCGGCGACAATTGTTGCCCTTTTTTTATGTCATCATTTTATTATACCATTCGTACATAAACTTTTATAATGCTGTCACAAATCAAAGGTTTGGCTATTTAAATAAATAGTGTTGATGAGGTTATTGTTTGTAAATGATTTGTTATTGGGGTTATTATTTCCATTGATTTACACAAGTAGAGAATAAAAAGGTACAGCATTTGCAACCAGCAGGTATGCCATTGAGCATGCTGTTAAGAAGATGCCATGAAAAACTGAATTTGAACGGAGCGTCGCCAATGACGATGGTATAAAAAATAATAGCCAGGAAAGAAAAAATCAATTCACACAAAAACAAACATTATATGAAAAAACAATTAGTAGTAGCTGCACTTGCTTTATTTAGTATCGCTGCAGCAAATGCACAAGGTAATTTTCAACGCAGGACACCGGAAGAAAGGCTAAAGCCTATTCATGAGAAACTGGACAGCGCATTTAAACTGGATGCTGAAAAGCTGAAAAAAGTAGATGAAATATTTTTGACCTCTTTTAAAGAATCTGATAAAAGATGGAAGAGATGAGGGCCGGCGGTGGACAGCCAGACAGGGATGCGATGATGGAAGCCAGGCAAAAAATGGTAGCTGACCGGGATGCAAAACTGAAAGAAGTTTTGACAGCGGATCAAATGAAAGTGTGGAAAGACCAGATAGAGCCTGCAACAAGGCCACAAAGGGGCAACAGGGGCGGTGGTGGTAGCGGAAATTAATTTTCTTTTTGCAGAAAACAAATCTTTTAAATATTTTAAAAGTATATAGCGCTGAATTTTAAGTCAGCGCTTTTTTTTGTGCCTACGCTTTTGAAGTTTATCTTTGCAATTCATCATATCATCTGATGAATTTATTATGATACAAAAAAAATCATTGGCGGAGGAAGTGGCTCAACACATACAGGATAAAATATTAGCAGGCGAATATCCTGTTGACAGCAAGTTGCCGATTGAACCGGTAATGATGAAAACCTATGATGTAGGCAGGTCTTCTATCAGGGAGGCCATGAAGCTATTAAGTAATGGCGGTTTTGTAAGGGTGCAGCAAGGAATAGGAACATTTGTGGAAGATACGGCTAAAAGAAAAAAGGACATTAACCAGCAGTTTAAACAGGCATCTCCAAAAGATGTAGAAGAGATAAGGCAATTGTTTGAATTGACCATAGCAGAAAAGGCTGCTGCTAACCGTACGCAAAAAGATATCAAAAACATTACTGCATTTTTAAAAGAAAGGAATAAGGCAGCTTTGGAAGAACGCCTGCAGGATTGTATTTCAGCCGATATCAATTTTCACATTGCAATTGCAGTGGCTGCTAAAAATGAGATATTGGCCGACCTGTACCGTTCAGCTACGGTGCATGTGAAGAATGGCTTTTCACAATTCAGAAACACCAGTTCTTTTATTAAATCACAGCGGCTTCACCAGGATTTGTTAAACAGTATTGTACAGCAGGATACAAAAAAAGCACGCCTTGCAGCCAACAAAATATTGCTCCGCAATTAATGATAGAAGCATTTTTAAAATAAGAAATAATGAAACAAGCAACAGGACCGGTAATAGAAGTCTCTTCAAAGGCAATCGCCACGCAGACCGTTTATTCTATATTGTTTACGATCAGTTTTACGCATTTACTGAATGACCTTATCCAATCCGTGATACCTGCATTGTATCCTATCATTAAACAAAACTTTCATTTAACCTACGCACAGGTTGGTATTATTACTTTTACCTTTCAGTTGGCTGCATCTGTGCTGCAGCCCTTTGTTGGTTTGTATACTGATAAACATCCCAAACCCTTTTCACTTGCCATTGGTACGCTGTCAACATTGAGTGGTTTAATATTACTGGCATTGGCCACACACTTTGTAATGGTATTGGTAGCCGTAGGTTTAATAGGTATTGGTTCTTCTATCTTTCACCCTGAATCATCGAGGGTTGCCCACTTAGCTTCCGGTGGAAAGAAGGGCTTGGCGCAATCTATTTTTCAATTGGGTGGTAATGCAGGCAGTGCTTTGGGGCCGTTACTGGCAGCATTTATTGTGGTTCCTTATGGCCAGTTTAATATCATCTGGTTTTCATTGATCGTATTGGTGTCTTTCATAGTGCTATTGTATATCGGCCGATGGTATAAAGAACACCTGTATTTAAAAGCGTTGCAGGCAGCTAAACAAAAAAGCGAACAGCAACCACTTTCAAAGAAAACAATCGCATTCTCAGTGGGTATTTTATTGGTGCTGATATTTTCAAAGTATTTCTATATGGCCAGTATGACCAGTTATTTTACTTTTTATTTGATTGAAAAGTTTCAGCTAACGGTTCAGCAATCTCAATTGTACCTGTTTGCATTTTTGGCAGCAGTAGCTTGTGGGACAATCATTGGCGGCCCACTGGGTGATCGGTTTGGAAGAAAGATCATCATCTGGATATCAATACTTGGGGCATCGCCATTTACGTTGTTGCTGCCGTATGCAAATTTATTCTGGACAGGTGTGTTGGCAGTAATGATCGGGTTAATACTGGCTTCAGCTTTTTCAGCGATACTGGTTTATGCTACCGATCTTGTCCCTGGAAAAGTTGGTACTATTGCAGGTTTATTTTTTGGATTTGCTTTCGGCATGGCCGGTATCGGCTCTGCTTTACTTGGATGGATGGCAGACCATACCAGTA
>CAXTPJ010000066.1:0-9692 GCA_964245855.1 uncultured Ferruginibacter sp.
TTTGCCTGTATTGCAGCAGGACTGATAGAAGGGAAACCGATTTTAAACAATGGTATGGCAAGCAATAGCGGGATAATTAATGCTACCGGTTGCAAATATTTCTTCCAGTCATTTTGTAATAAATATCCCAGGTAAGCAGCGCCAAAAGCAATTAAAATTGGATACAACCCGATGGCATAATAGGCTTTTGCTTTCAGGTAAACATACAACAGCATGGTAAAAACATACCCCCAAAAAAACACTTGGAACTTTCTAAAAGGAGCATAGCTGAAAAATGAAACAAAAGCTGCAAGGATGATAAAAAAGGAACCGAGAAAGAACAACAACTGTTCTTTTAAAAAATCGCTGCGGTGCACGTTCACCAATTGCGTTTCATTTAATTCAGCCAAATGGTGAAGTACAGGAAAATGATTTTGCACCTGCCAGATCAAATTGGGGCTGATGATGAGCAAAGAAACAAGCAATGCAAAATACAGGTGCTTATTAAAAAAAACTTTACGTTGGCTCGTTAACAGAATGGCTGGCAATAACCCGATTACTACAAAAGCAATATTGTATTTATTTAAAAAACCAACAGCAAAAACAATGAAAGCAATGTAAAGCCATTTGTTTTTATCCGACACGATGTACTGAACAATGGTATAATAGAACGCAGTGCAGCAAAGGATTTCAAATGAATTTGGCTGGTACAAAATATTGATGCGCAACAAAGCAGATAATAAAATTCCTGTAGCGCCTAACACTTGTGCAAACAAATTGCCACCCAATGTTGCGATCGTTTTCCAAACCAGTACAATGGTTAGTGCACCAAACAACGCAGGAAAAAACTTGACCCAAAAAACCCTGTTGCCCAATAATAAAATAATGTATGATATCCAAGATGTCACGGGTGGCACAGAATCGTAGCCCCATGCTAAATGTTTTGCCTGGTCGAGGTGCAGGTATTCATCCCGGTGCAGGTCGTAACCTTTATCGATCAATACATATTGCAGGATGAATTTGGCTGCAACAAATAACAGGAGGAGGATGGTGTTTTTATTCCGCATAAACTATGGGCGATGGCTGGTACAAACATAAAAATTCCTTTTGCATTTCCTGAAGATTTCTTGCCACGAATAAACGAATTATTACCAAAGAAAACCAATTTGTAATTTCTTATCCGTGTTCATTAAAGATATCAGTGGCAAATAATAATCCTGAAAAAATTGCCACGAATACACGAATGAACACTAATGAAAGTTAATGCCTGATTTCTTATTTATGTCCATTAGTGCAATTAGTGGCGAATAAAAAATAATGCCGCCACAAATACACGAATCAACACTAATGAAAACAACAACATAATTGCTTATTCGGGTCCCTTAGTGCAATTAGTGGCAAATAAAATGTATTTACTCGTAGGCGTATCACCGCAAACAAACCAATGGTTAATACCTAAAAAAATTGTGGCGATGTGCTAAACAAAAACTACGTTTGAAGAGTATTATGGGCTATGACAAAATCTGAGATCAAATTTTTGGCCGGGCCGCAAAGCCGGTGGAAGGAATTTAAATTTGCGATGGAAGTATTGTTCGAATTCATCAAAGGTTTTCGGGCATTGCATTTTACAGGGCCGTGTGTTACGGTGTTTGGCTCAGCCCGTTTTAAAGAAGGACATCCTTATTACGAAAAGACAGCAGAACTGTCAGGACGCATAGCACAATTAGGTTTTACCATCATGACTGGCGGCGGTCCAGGTGTAATGGAAGCTGCCAATAAAGGCGCCAAAGCTGTTGGTGGAAGAAGTGTGGGCTGCAACATTGTGCTGCCGCATGAGCAAAGCCCCAATCCTTATCTCGATAAATGGGTCAACATCAAATTCTTCTTTGTCCGTAAAAATTTACTCCTTAAATATTCCTATGCTTTTGTGGTAATGCCCGGTGGCTTTGGTACGCTAGATGAATATTTTGAGGCGCTGACGCTGATACAGACAAGAATGATCCGGCAGTTTCCCATTGTGATATTCGACAAAGCTTTTCACAAAGATTTGATTGAACACATTGACCTAATGAAAGCCAAAGCAACTATTTCTAAAGATGATGACCAGTTCTTTTTAGTAACAGATTCTGTTGATGAAGCAGTGGATTATATCCGAGACAATACCATCAAACAATTTAACCTGCAACCGGAAAAACCACGCAGGCCATTTGCATGGTTACTGGAAAAAAGATAATTTTTCCTGAATAAAATTTTTGTTGCGGGCTTCAGGAATTCTCTTGAACATCGTTGTGAACTTGTTCTGTCATTTTTTTGGGGGGAAAAGGAAAAAATGATCTCTCTTATATGGTATAACCTCCACTCAGCAATATGTTCTAACCGGCGTATACAAAAAAACAACTTTTTATTTTTTCTTTTCAAAAGTCAGTGAGACAGAGTTCATACAATACCGCAAGCCGGTTGGTTTTGGGCCATCGTTGAACACATGGCCGAGATGTGCGCCGCACCTGCTGCAGGTAACTTTGGTACGCTGGTCACCTAAAGAATTATCTTCTTCGTTCAACACATTGGTTTTATTGATCGGCTGCCAAAAACTTGGCCAGCCGGTACCACTTTCAAACTTGGTAGCAGATGTAAAGAGTTCCTGTCCGCAGCAAACACATTTATAAACTCCCTCTTCATGGTTGTCCCAATATTTACCGGTGTAAGCCCTTTCAGTACCTTCCTGTCGGGTAACATAATATGCTTCAGGAGATAGTTGTTTTTTCCACTCTGCGGCGGTTTTTACTACTGCAAATTTGTGTTGCTGTGCAGTTGCATTAAAGGCAAATAAAAATAATCCTGCGATAAATAAGAATGTTTTTGTCATATCAAAATGGCTTTAATTTTTCCTGTTTAACATACGTTTACAGTACTTTTTTAGTTTTCTGTAATCAATCTTTTAACAACAGCAAAACAAATAATTGGTTTGATTGTACATTAGCAGTATAAAATTATTCCCATGAGCATTTGGAACCAGATAGCGCAATACTTATACCTCAAGAAAAAAGATCCCAATACACCTAACACACAATGGGTAAGGTACATGCATGGCATCAACCGCATTTCTATTTTATTATTTTTAGCCGGACTGGTTATTTTGGCGATCAAATTATTAAGGCGGTAAATTTTTCTTGCTTTATAAGCCACCTTTGCTTCAATTGGCATCATTTAAAAAACACATCCGAAGTTTTAAAACTTCGGGTGCATAAAAGTTTTCGCTTTCAATAACGTTATATAATTTCCACCAGGCCGCTATTCAACCGCCGTCAGGATTCGCAACCGCTGACAGGGTTTTTGCTTAATCTTCTTTTTTGACATTTCCTGCCCCACTCGATTTTGGCTCTACACTGGCACCGCCGGAATAATACACATTGCCTGCTCCGCTGGCTTCGGCTTTTAAACTTACACTGGCATACACATGAATGTTGCCTGCTCCGCTGGCATTGGCCACTGCATTTTCACTCAACAATTCCTTTGATTTTATATTGGCAGCCCCACTCGATTCTGCATGGTAATCCCTTGTTTTACCTGCCAGTTTCAAATCTGCTGCACCGCTGGCATCAGCATCAACTTCCGGGGTGTCCACTTCGGCTCTAATATGTGCTGCACCGGATGATTCAAAACTGATTTTGCCGTTATTTTTCAGTACATCCAGCACATTGATGTTGGCAGCGCCGGTAGCCTTTACCGAATTAATTTCCGGGGCAGTAATGAATGCTTTAAAATGACTGTCGCTAAAGCTGTAACTGCCTTTGGTATGAATACGCAATACACCGCCGCTTACTTCTACTTCAACCAGTTTCATCAGGTTATCATCCGCCTGGATTTCTACCGATGCTACCGGGCCGTTCTTTAACTCCACTTCAAAAGCACTGCCTGCATCAATGCCTTTAAAATTGTCTACCTGCTTTTTTTCAGTGATCACATTGCCGCTGCCATGGCGCTGGCGACAGGAAGTAAAAGCCAACAGGATGGCTGCAAAAAGGAACAATTGTTTCATGGTTGTTTATTTTTTGTAAAGGTAACCGTTATGGTGAATTGTGAATGGGCCATGGTAAATTGATTCCCTTAATTTAAAGTTTATCAATCTTCATCAATGATAAATCAATGTCATTTACTTTAGGAAATCACGCAAAGACGCAAAGAAAGAAAAACGCAAAGAAAAGAAATAAAACTTTGCAGCTTTGCATTTTGCCTGCACGGAAAGATCATTCAGGCGGCGTGGAAAAATTGCTAAATAAAGGATATCGAATGCTAAAAAGCTGAATGAAAAAGTTGAGATTTGCTTAATTGTCCAACTGCTGCCCATAGGTATGCAGATGAAAGGATTGATTATTCTTTTCTTTTACTAAAAGAAAAAAATAACAGAACAAGTTCGCAACGATGCTGCCATGAAAACACACAGCCGGTATTAAAAAACCAATTATTACACTTCCCAAAGCATTTATTTACCTTCGCTGCAACATGGAAAAAATTCTGATCCTCGACTTTGGTTCTCAATACACGCAGTTGATAGCAAGGGCTGTTAGAGAGGCCAACGTGTACTGCGAAATTGTTCCCTACAACAAAAACATTGAGTACACACCCGACTTGAAAGGCATTATTTTATCGGGTTCTCCGTATTCGGTGAACCAGCCGGATGCACTGGTAGCCGACGTACAATCGATGACCGACAAACTCCCGGTTTTAGGCGTTTGTTATGGCGCCCAGTTAACAGCCAAAGTGTTTGGCGGCCGGGTTGATAAAAGCGACAAAAGGGAATATGGGCGTGCTAAACTGGAGATTGTACAAGACGATATTTTATTGAAAGATGTATCGGCCCATTCGCAGGTTTGGATGAGCCACAGCGATACCATTAAAGAATTGCCGGAAGGTTTTACCTTGCTTGGCAACACCGAAAGCATACCGGTGGCGGCTTTCAAACGCAATAACGGCCTGCCTTTGTACGGCCTGCAGTTTCACCCGGAAGTGTACCATTCTGTAGAAGGCAAGACCATCATCAAAAACTTTTTAGTCAATATTTGCGGCTGCTCACAAAGCTGGACACCGGCACATTTTATCAGCGATACAGTGGCCGCACTAAAAGAAAAAATTGGCGATAAAAGGGTGATCATGGCATTGAGCGGCGGCGTTGACAGCACCGTTGCTGCAACATTGATTCACCAGGCCATCGGTAAAAACCTATTCGGCATTTTTGTAGACAATGGCGTGTTGAGAAAGAATGAATTTGAAGATGTATTGAAGATGTACGACAAGCTGGGGCTTAATGTAAAAGGCGTTGATGCCAAAGAACATTTTTACACCAAACTGGCCGGCAAGACAGACCCTGAAGAAAAAAGAAAAGCCATCGGCGGCGGCTTCATCGAAATATTTGACCAGGAGGCACACCGCATTGAAAACATTGATTTCCTTGGCCAGGGTACTATTTATCCTGATGTAATTGAATCGCTGAGTGTGCATGGACCTTCTGCCACCATCAAATCGCACCACAATGTTGGCGGACTGCCGGAAAGAATGAAACTGCAACTGGTGGAACCATTGCGTTCACTTTTTAAAGACGAGGTTCGCAAAGTGGGGTTGGAATTGGGCATTCCCTATGATATGCTGTACCGTCATCCGTTCCCGGGGCCGGGTTTGGGCATACGCATACTGGGGGATATCACCGAGGAAAAGGTACGGTTATTGCAAGAGGCTGATGCCATTTACACCAACGGTTTAAAAAAGTCGGGTTTGTATGCATCGGTTTGGCAGGCAGGCACCATTTTATTACCGGTAAAAAGTGTGGGCGTGATGGGTGATGAAAGAACGTATGAATTTACGATAGCCTTGCGGGCAGTGACTTCTGTTGATGGAATGACGGCCGACTGGGCGCATTTGCCTTATGAATTTTTAGCAGATATCTCCAACGAGATCATCAACAATGTAAAAGGAATTAACCGGGTGGTGTATGATATCAGCAGCAAACCGCCGGCTACTATTGAGTGGGAGTAATGGCCCCTCCGCCCCCTGAAGGGGAACCAAGGGCAAGGGTAAGATGATGGCAAAAGATATTTGCTTCAATAATTGTTAAAAAAGATATTGTTACCAGCTTTGGTTTTTCATAGCGTCATCGTTGCGAACTTGTTCTGTTATTTTTTTCTTCTAGTAAAAGAAAAGAATAATCAATCCTTTCATCAGCATACCATTTGGCAGCAACATAGGCTTAATCAATTACGGTCAACTTAATATTTTATAATACCTTGAATAAAATACCACAAGAAATCTATAACAGCGAATTGCAAAATATGAAGTACCGTTTTTTAACCTCTTTTCTTTTTTTGATTACATTTATCTGTTTACAACCAGCAACAGCACAGGTTACAGACAGTGTGCGATCCAATAAATTGAACACTTACCAGGTGGGCATTTTTGCTCCATTGTACCTCGATTCCGTTTTTTCAACCGCCGGCAATTTTCGTTATCGGGAAGGCATACCCAAATTTATCAGTCCTGCTGTTGATTTTGTAAACGGCGCACAGGTAGCGCTCGATTCTTTGCAAACCGGCAATGAAAAAGTAGAGGCTTTTATTTTTGATACCAGGTCATACACAAAGCCTTTGGCCCAACTGATAAAAGATAAAAAACTGGATAATTTAGACCTGCTCATCGGTTCTGTAAAAGACCAGGATTACAAAGCCCTGGCGGAGTTTGCCCTGGCAAAAAACATACCTTTTGTTTCAGCAACTTATCCCAATGATGGCGGCGTTACCAATAACCCGTTTGTGCTGATTGCCAGTTCAACTTTGAAAGCGCATTGCGAAGCCATCTTTAGTTTTATACTGCAAAACAATGGCACCGATAAAATTTTCCTGTGCCGTAAAAAAGGGGTGCAGGAAGATAAGGTGGCAGCTTATTTTAAGCAGATCAATGAACCGGATGGCAAGCCTTTGCTCAACATTCAAACATTGAATTTTGACAGTTCTATTTCAGCCAATTATTTTAAAACAAAATTAGACAGTAACCGCCAGGCGGTGATCATTGGTGGATCGCTGGATGAAAACTTTGCTTTTAACCTGGCCGCTGCCTGCAATATTTTAAGCGAAAAATACCCCATCACATTAATTGGTATGCCCAACTGGGATGGTTTTAAAAGTCTGCAGAAAAA
The DNA here is from genome assembly GCA_964245855.1 of uncultured Ferruginibacter sp. Classification (GTDB taxonomy): domain Bacteria; phylum Bacteroidota; class Bacteroidia; order Chitinophagales; family Chitinophagaceae; genus Ferruginibacter. Next base: position 7,163 of record CAXTPJ010000066.1, read on the forward strand.
AGACGATTTTGAAAGTTTCCCTATTTATTTTACTACGCCCTATTACAACAACAAATCAGACAATTACAGCAAAATGCTGATGGATGCGTATGCCCAAAAATTAAAAGGCAAACCTACAGACCTTGCTTTTAAAGGTTTTGAAATGACTTATCTCTTTATTACCCTGCTCACAAAATACCCAACAGATTTTATGAGCCACCTCAATGATAAATCACTCAAGGTTTTTTCTGAATTCAATTTCCGACCGGTGTTGAAAAAGACAAGCAGTGCGCCTGATTATTTCGAGAACAAGCATTTGTATTTTATAAAAATATTGAACGGCAGCATGTCGAAGGCCTGGTAAAAAACTAGCATGGGCAGTTCCACAAAAGTAGCGCTAACAACATTTGACAAGAGCGTTGAAGCAATAGCCATTGTTTTACTGGTTACCATGTGGCTGGCTGCAATCTACGGTTACATCCAGGCGCCGGATATAGTCCCCATACATTTTAATGGCTCCGGTGAGCCGGATGGCTTTGGCAGCAAAGCAACCATTTTTTTAATGCCTGCAATTGGCAGCGCTTTGTATGCATTGATTACTTTCATTAATCAATATCCGCAGATCTTCAATTATCCCGTTACCATTACCGATGAAAACAGGCAGCGCAATTACCAGTACGCAACCCGTATGCTCCGCATTTTGAAACTGTGCCTGCTGCTCATTTTTAATTATTCCGTCATTGAAATTTACCTCGCCAGTGTTCACAAAACCGAGGGCCTGGGAAGGTGGACATTATTCATCATTATATTCCTGGTGAATGTGCCGCTTATTTATTTTATAGTAAAGATGGTGACTAAACCAAAAGCACCAAACAACCTCATTGATGGCGCATAAAAAGGTTAACCTGCCCGAAAAAATTTGTCCTGTTTGCAACCGGCCATTTCAATGGCGCAAGAAATGGGAAAAGGTTTGGGAAGAAGTAAAATATTGCAGTGAACGCTGCCGGCAATCCAAAGCCAATACAGAAAAAGTACCCGCTTAACTTTTTTGCCTGCTTTTTGTTATTATATAACAAACATTTCCATGGCACTAATTGATTTTACTGACAAAGGCTTGTTTTGCAGCCAGGGTGGCTTTTACATTGACCCCTGGAAGCCTGTGGACAAAGCCATTATTACGCATGCACACAGCGACCACTCAAGGGCGGGCAACAAACATTACCTGTGCCACCGTTTCAGCAAACCCATCATGCAATTGCGTTTAGGGGATAATGATTACCAAGTTGTGGAATGGAATGAAACTGTGTACATGAATGGCGTAAAAGTTTCACTGCATCCGGCTGGCCACATCATTGGCTCATCGCAGGTAAGGGTTGAATACAATGGTGAGGTGTGGGTAGTAAGCGGCGATTACAAAACGGAAGATGATGGCATCAGCGGCGCTTTTGAACCGGTACGCTGCAATACTTTTATTACGGAATCAACTTTTGGTTTGCCCATTTACAAATGGAAAACACAGCCGGAAATTTTTGATGATATACAAAACTGGGTAACCAACAATCATGCGGACCAAAAAACAAGTGTGATCATCGCTTACAGTCTTGGTAAAGCACAACGGATTTTAAAACCACTGGCGGCAACAGGTTTGCCCATCTATGCACATGGTGCCATCTGGAACACGCAGCAGGTATTGATCAGCAATGGATGGCAACTGCCGGAGATTACGAGGGTTACCCCGGAGTTATCGAAAGAATTATACAAAGGCAATATTGTAATAGCGCCACCTAGTGCAGATGGAACGCCCTGGATGAAAAGATTTTCTCCTTACAGTGTTGGTGTTTGCAGTGGCTGGATGCAGGTAAGGGGCAATGCCCGTAGAAGGAATGTAGATGCAGGTTTTGCATTGAGCGACCATGCCGATTGGGATGGTTTGTTGCAAGCCGTAAAAGCAACCGGTGCCGAAAAAGTTTTTGTTACGCATGGTTTTCAATCAGCTTTTAGCCGCTATTTGAATGAACAGGGCATAGAAGCAGGCGAAGTGAAAACGGCTTATGGAAATGATGAAGAGGAAGAAGCTTTGAAAGAAAAATTGGAAGAAGAAAATACTACAGTAGAAGAGGCAACGACAAATGCAATTTGAGTTTTGGATGTTGCGATGAAAAACAACAGTACAAGAGTGCGACGCAACGATGATGACCAGGGTTATCAAAGTTGGTTACAAAATAAAATCAATATTTAAGCAGCATCGCTAATTTTTGATTGCTTAGAAAATTATCATACACTAAAAATAACTCCCCTTCAGGGGATGGGGGCATGCAACACTTCGCAACATTAGTAAACATATTAGGTACCAGTACCAAGACCAACGACAAATTACAGGCGTTGCAGGATTACTTTGTACAGGCCTCTGACAAAGACAAAGTGTGGGTGATCGCCATCTTTAGCGGGCGGAGACCGAAGCGTATTTTAAACAGTACCGTTTTACAAAACTGGTGCCTGGAATTAACCGGCTTTCCTCAATGGCTATTTGAAGAATCATATCACACGGTGG
>CAXTPJ010000067.1:0-9679 GCA_964245855.1 uncultured Ferruginibacter sp.
AACCTTTGCCATTCTCCATTTTACAGACGAGGATCGGCAGAAAAAATGTGACTAAAAAACAATTGACCGAAGCGCCGGTTGGTTTTATTGCATATGAGATTTTAGAACTGAATGGTGAAGATTTCAGGGACAAGCCGTTGACAGAAAGAAGGGCTGCACTGGAAAACCTGGTTGGCAATATTCCTCATGCATCGCTGTATATTTCTCCATTGATTGATGCTGTTGATTGGGATGAATTGAAAACCCTGCGCTTATCATCGAGGGATATCGGCAGCGAAGGAATCATGCTGAAAAGAAAAAATTCCATATACCAGGTTGGCCGTAAAAGAGGCGATTGGTGGAAATGGAAAATTGATGCACTCACCATTGATGCAGTAATGATCTACGCTCAAAAAGGGCATGGCCGCCGGAGCAATTTATATACAGATTATACTTTTGCGGTGAAAGATGGCGATAAACTGGTAAGCTTTACAAAAGCCTACAGCGGGCTTACCGACAAAGAATTTGCAGAAGTAGATAATTTTGTAAAAAGAAATTCCATTGAGAAATTTGGACCGGTAAGGACAGTGAAACCACAACTGGTATTTGAAATTGCCTTTGAAGGCATTGCTGCAAGCAACCGGCACAAAAGCGGTGTAGCACTGCGTTTCCCAAGGATGAGCCGCTGGCGGAAAGACAAAAAACCTGACGAGATCAATACCATTGATGACCTGAAACAATTACTGCAGGAATACAACCGGCAGCATCATGTAATTATTAAAGACCCTGCCGTTTAAAAATAACATTCCGTAAATTTAACTATGAAAAAAGCCGTCATCCTGTTAGGCATTGCCATTGTTTCTGTTGCATTCATTCAACTCTCCAGCAATTATTCAAAAGATGAACCGCAGTTTATTCCACGGAGTAAACAACGGAGCGGCGACGTGGCAAAAGGATACGACTACTTAATCACCGGCGATTATTTAAAGAGCGGAATTCCCTATTCATTCTTCTTTCTTGGCTTACCAAAAGATACCATCAATTATTTACAGCGCACGGGCCTGAATAAAAATGTGCCACATGATTTTACTGCAGTAACAGCGCCAAACGGAGAACAGATCGTTGCGCCAAATTGCCTGCAGTGCCATTCGCAGATTTTTGATGGCAAACTAATTGTTGGCCTTGGTAATTCGTTCAGCGATTTTACCATCAACAGGCAAAGCACTGCCTTGGCAGCGGAAAAAGTTCTGCAAAACATGACAGGCAACAATGTTAAAAAGTATGATGCTGCCAAGGCCTTTTTAACTTCTTTAAAAGCCATTTCTCCGCAACTGGTTACCAGTACCAAAGGTGTAAACTTAGCAGATGCCCTGGCAGCTTTATTAGTATCGCACCGGGATCCAACAACACTGCAGTGGAGCGAAAAAAACTTATTGATCCTGCCAAATGAAATTATACCCACCGATGTGCCTGCCTGGTGGTTGTTGAAGAAAAAGAATGGTATGTTTTACAACGGTTTTGGCCGTGGTGATTTTGGCCGCTTCCTGATGGCGAGCAACTTACTAACGGTTACGGATACTTCAGAAGCAGTGGAAGTAGACAGTCACTTCAATGATGTGCTGGCGTATATCAATTCTATACAGGCGCCAAAATACCCAAGGCCTGTTGATCAGGCGCTGGCTGGCAAAGGCGAGAAGATATTTACGGCAACTTGTTCGGGCTGTCATGGCACTTATGGCGCAAATGGAAAATACCCTAACCTCTTGATCCCGGAAAGTATTATTCAAACCGATTCAGCCTTGTACACTTCCAATTATTCAAGTCCGCAATTTGTTGACTGGTTTAATAAAAGCTGGTTTACCAGTGGTGATCATCCTGCACAATTGGTGCCTTATCGTGGCTATATTGCGCCGCCACTGGATGGCATTTGGGTAACGGCTCCTTACCTTCACAATGGCTCTGTACCAAATTTGGAAGCCCTGCTGGATAGCAAAAAAAGGCCTGCCTACTGGCAACGCAATTTTGCCAAACAGGATTATAATTATGATATTCCCGGCTGGAATTATGAACGAAAAGATGCTCCCGGCAATAGCGTGGTATATAACACAACAATAAAAGGATTCAGTAACCAGGGACATACTTTTGGCGATAAATTATCAGACAAAGAAAGGCTTGCAGTAATTGAATATTTGAAGACGCTGTGAGAAAACTATTTCATTTTCATTTGAGCAAAATATGGATGATCTGGATTTACAATTAATTCCTGGCGCAATGGATGAATCAGCACGTCCATATCTTCTAATGGTATTGCGCCTAACAACGGCTCGGCATCACCCGGTAAAACCATTGCATTGCACATTGTTCTTCTATTTTTAAACTTGAGTTCCACATGGCTAACCACATCACATTCAACAATACGGCCATCAGCCAATTGTGCTTTTCTTTTTTCAACAACAGGAAATTGCAATTGTTCCTGTATACTTTCATTAATGGCAAGCATGTACGAACCAGTATCTACCAATATGTTTACAGTCATCTTTTTTACCTCATCCTGATCAATGATATGTTTTCGTACAAAACTCAAGTCTTCACCATTAATTAATTCGATGTCTGCATAAATTAATCCCATAAAATATTTTACCGAAGTTAAAAAATATAACTTACTTACATCAACAATTAATCATTGCAACTCACTACCACCAAAGGATACAAAATAATTGATGCCTGGCTGGCTACCAACAACCGCCATCCTTTCCTGTTTCAGCAACAGGCATGGCAGCATATCATTGATAAAAAAAGCGGATTGGTAAATGCTCCCACCGGCTGCGGTAAAACTTATTCTGTATTCATCGGCGCTGTTATTGATTTCATCAACGAAAATCCAGCAACATACACTTCAAAGAAAAAGAACGGGCTGCAACTGTTATGGGTAACGCCTTTGCGGGCATTGGCCAAAGACATTGGCCGGGCAATGGAAGAAGTGATTATCGATTTAGGAATGCAATGGCAGGTAGCCATCCGCAATGGCGATACACCGGTAAGTGAACGGCAAAAACAAAAGAGGCAAATGCCGGAAGTACTGATTATTACGCCTGAAAGTTTGCATTTATTACTGGCACAAAAAGACAATGCTTTGGTGTTTCATACATTAAAAATTTTAGCGGTAGATGAATGGCATGAAGTACTGGGCAGCAAAAGGGGCGTACAGGTGGAATTGGCTGTATCAAGGATTGTTAGGATGACTGACAGAAAGATAAGTGTATGGGGCATCTCTGCCACCATCGGCAATTTAGAGCAGGCAAAAGAAGTGCTGCTATGTTCCAGTAAAGAAGAAGGGGTTATCGTAAAAGCGGATGTAAAAAAACAGATCAAAGTCATTCCTGTCATCCCTGATGAAATTGAAAAATATCCCTGGGCCGGTCACCTCGGAATTAAACTGGTGCAAAAAGTAATTCCCATAATAAAAGATAACACCACCACACTTATTTTCATCAATACCCGGGGCATGAGTGAAAGATGGTACCAGGCCCTGCTGGAAACCGCTCCAGAATTATCCGGCGCCATCGCCTTACACCATGGCAGCATGGAGCAGGAACTGCGATTGTGGGTGGAGGATAACCTTCATACCGGAAAATTAAAAGCGGTAGTCTGCACCGCCAGCCTTGATCTCGGTGTTGATTTCCGGCCTGTTGACACGGTGATTCAAGTTGGTTCACCCAAAGGGGTTGCCCGATTTTTACAGCGTGCCGGCCGGAGCGGCCATCAACCGGATGCCGTCAGCCGCATTTACTTTTTACCTACCCATTCACTGGAACTGGTGGAAGTTGCTGCCCTGAAAGCCGCCATGGAAATAAATTACATCGAAAGCAAAGAACCAATGATCTTATGTTTTGATGTATTGATACAATTCCTCAGTACCCTGGCAGTAGGCGATGGTTTTGTGCCGGATAAAATTTATAAAGAAATAAAAAACACTTACTGCTATCAGCATATTACAGAAGAAGAATGGCAGGAGATTTTATTCTTCTTAGTACAGGGTGGCAGAGCATTGGCTCAATATGATGAATACAAAAAAATAGAAGTGATCGATGGCGTATATAAGATCACGAACAGGCGATTGGCCATGCGCCACCGGATGCACATCGGAACTATTGTAAGTGATGCCATGCTGAAAGTAAAATTTTTAAGCGGCGGCTATATCGGCGTCATCGAAGAATGGTTCATCTCCCGGTTAGAAGCCGGGGATGTATTTACCCTGGCAGGCAGGAACCTGGAGTTTGTGATGATCAAAGACATGCATGTACTGGTGAGGAAATCAAACGCCAAAAAATCGATTGTGCCAAGCTGGATGGGCGGACGAATGTCGCTAACGGCAAACCTTGGTTTGATGCTGAGAAAAAAAATGAACGAAGCGCAGGCTGACCTGAAGCCTGCAAAACGCAGTGGCCAAAAAACAAAAACGGGAATTGATAACGAAGAACTCATTGCCCTGCAACCGCTCTTCGACCTGCAAAAAGAATTATCCATCATTCCTGCAGAAAACGAATTACTGATTGAACACATTGAAAACAAAGAAGGCTTTCATGTTTTTGTGTATCCATTTGAAGGCAGGCTGGTACATGAAGCCATGGCAGCCATCTTAGCTTACCGCATCAGTAAAATAACACCCATCACTTTTTCCATCGCCATGAATGATTATGGGTTTGAATTACTGAGCGACCAACCGATACCGCTGGATGATACCAATGTGCAGGAATTGTTTACACTGGATAATTTATTGGCCGATATACAAAAAAGTGTGAACTCAACTGAAATGGCCAGGAGAAAATTTCGTGACATTGCGGTAATTGGCGGCCTGATCTTCCAGGGGATGCCGGGAGAAAAAGTAAAAGCAAGGCACATACAAAGCAGTGCCAGCCTGCTGTTCAACGTTTTTGCAGAATACGACCCCAACAATATTTTATTAAAGCAGGCTTACCGGGAAGTGCTGGACCAGCAAATGGAAGAAGTGCGTTTGCGCAATGCCCTGCAAAGGATCAATGAAGGCAATATTGTGATACGGTTTCCGCAACGGCTAACACCTTTTTGTTTCCCTATCATTGTTGATGGATTGAGCCGCTATAATTTATCTTCCGAAAAATTTGAAGACCGGGTTAGAAGGATGCAGGCGCAACTGGAAAAATAAAATAATTGGCTGTCTGAATTAAATTGTATCCTTTAAGTGATGCTAAAGCTGCCATAAAAAACAAATAGTACAAGGGAGCCCCGCCAAAGCGGGGACGATGTTGATGAAAGTTACTGAAGCTGGCAACAAAAAATATTTGCTGCTAATATACCAGGTGTTTCCTTTGTGTTGCATACAATATCAAAAACAAGACAGGAAAAATCAATCCGAACAAAGCAAAGCCCATGAAAACACCGGCGCCTAAAAAAACAAAACTGCCTAAAAGCGGTACAAACTCACCAACTACCCAAAGGATAAAACCTTGCTTTTTCAATTTTCTCATTTCAATTGCACCCCACGTACACAATACAACGCCGGCCATAGTTAACAGCAACATGGGCACTTTATTTTCCATTGTCTTCCTTGCTATCTCCAGCATTTCAGGCCCTGCTAATTTTTTTGCCCAAGCAGGGGCATCCTGCAGTTTCCCCTGGGCTTCCTGCAGGCCTTTGTAAGATTTCGCCGCCGTCATAAAACTCCATATTCCTGATAAAAATGCAATACCGCAACCGATAAACGTCAGGATGGTTAAAACGTTTAATCCTGATGTAAGCACAGGGGGCTGTTCATCTTCTGAAAGAAAATTACTTACTGATTTGTATTCTGACATTTTACTACTGGTTTAAAAGATTAAAATTTATATTTCATTGCTGCAATAATTCAACTCTAAAATAGAGTTTATTTTTAACAGCCTGTTAGTTTTTTTGAATTGATTTCTTTTCAACAACACCCAACTTGTTCCATTCATATTTTATCTTTGCACCCCAATGCACCAGATCGTTCCCCAAATCATTCTCGACAATACTTTTATCCTTTCCACCGACCGTTGCCTTTACTGGCAGGAAGAAAAAACGTTGATCCTGTCTGATCTTCACCTGGGCAAGACCGGCCATTTTAGAAAAGAGGGCATCCCTGTGCCACAAGCAGTGCTGAAAGAAGACATGCAGCGCTTTGTCAGCCTGATCCAGCTATTCAAGCCCGAAAAAATTTTTGTCATTGGCGATATGTTTCATAGTCATGCCAACAAAGAACTCGACTTCTTTTTAAAATGGCGGAGCGACTTTCAGCAGGTGCCAATTGTGCTGATAAAAGGCAACCACGATATTTTAAAACCAGCCTGGTACAGCGAAGCCGGCGTTGAAGTATCAGGCGATAACTTAACTATTGGCAATTTTATTTTTGCGCATGACATTGCTTGCTGCGAAGTAAAAGAAGGCCAGTATGCCTTCAGCGGCCACATTCACCCGGGCATTTCTATGTATGGTTTAGGCAGACAATCATTGCAGTTTGCCTGTTTTTATTTTGGCCACCAATACGCAGTACTGCCCGCTTTCAGCAGGTTTACCGGTACTTATCCCATCCGGCAAAAAAAGGGAGAGTCGGTTTATGCCATCATCCCTGCCAATCGCCATAAAGGAGAAATGGGCGGCATGATAAAAGTGTAAGCCATGAACAAAATGCTGCACATCGCTTACCATCCCATTTATGCCCATCCGCTGCCGGAAGGCCACCGTTTTCCCATGCTTAAATACGAGTTGATCCCCGGCCAACTGCTGCATGAAGGAACCATTACATCAGAAAATATTTTTGCACCAACGGTTTGTTCTGATGAAATTATTCTATTAACTCACGATGCCGCCTACCTGCAAAAATTACATCATCAAACATTAAGCGAACGGGAACAGCGGCTCATCGGCTTCCCGCAATCGCCAGCATTAACAGAAAGGGAACTGATCATTACACAAGGCACCATCGACAGTTGCCATCATGCCATCAACAACGGCGTAGCGCTCAATGTTGCCGGCGGTACACACCATGCTTTTGCCGGTCATGGCGAAGGGTTTTGTATGCTCAACGACATGGCCGTTGCCGCCAACTATTTATTGAAGAAAAATATTGCGGCAAAAATACTCATCATCGACCTTGATGTACACCAGGGAAACGGCACCGCCAAATTATTTGAGAACGAAAAACGGGTGTTCACATTCAGCATGCATGGCGAACACAATTACCCGTTCCGAAAAGAAAAAAGTGATTTGGATATCCCGTTGAAAGACGGTACCGATGATGCAACTTATTTGTCCTTGTTGAAAGAAAATGTTGATCAGTTGATCGATAAACTGCAACCAGATTTTGCTTTCTTTCTCTCTGGCGTTGATATTTTATCAACCGACAAATTCGGCAAACTCAACGTAACAATGGAAGGCTGCAAACAAAGAGATCAACTTATTTTTAATCTGCTAAAAGAAAAACACATTCCCTGTACAGTCGCTATGGGCGGGGGTTACAGCGCAGATGTGAAAATTATTACGGAAGCACATTGCAATACGTTCCGCCTGGCGAAAGATATCTACGGCCTTTGATCATGGTTTTTTATTCCATTGATAAGCGGCCAGCCATTTGTTAAAATCTGCCATCTTTCCCTGGTTATCGTTCAGCCATTTTATATTGTCCGCATCTCCCGAAGTAATGGACGCAATATGAGCAAAAGTGTTGATCATGCCATCCTTTTGCATATCAATAAAAAATGGTGCATACACATCCCAGTACATTCCTTTACCATCTTTCTTTTCATTGGCCAATGCTTCTGCCATACCATTTATCTGCAGGGTAAACTTATCAGCCAATGGCTTCATTTTTACAGAATCCATTAACACCACCCTTGCAGCAATTCCCATCATCATATTCACAGCACTAAAATTATTCTCCTTTGTTTTATCCTCCATGCCAATGGTATTAATTACCAGGCTCGTTTTTCCGTCTTTGCCTTTTGCAATATATCCCTGTAGCAATTCATTAACATATTTAAATATTACTTCCGCACGCTTTCCTTCCGGCTCCAACGCCAAAAAAGTTAAACAGTTCATAATGGCTGCTACCTTGTTGCTGTTCTCCTGTATCAACGCCATGTAGTAAAGCGATCCACCATGTGTTGGCTTACTTTTTAAACCCAGTACAAAAGAAGCTTCCGCTGCATCCCATTTTTTTTGCCTGGCAAGTGTTAAGCCCTTATTGAAATGCAGCAGGTAAAACGTCGGGAATTTTTTTATCCCTTCATCAAAAATTTTGATGGCTTCTTCCGGTTCGCCTTTATCATCCAGTACACTGCCATAGTTGCTGTACACATCATAGATAGAGCTGTTATCCGCATGCTGCGCCAGCAGGTATTTGCATATTGCAATGCTTTCATCGTAACGCTTTGCAAACTGGCAAGAGTATGCTTTTTCATAATTGGCTTCATAGTCATCTTTGTCAATCAGCAGCGCATCATCGTATAGTTTTATGGCGCCGTTGTAATCGCCTTTATCATGCAACTTAATTCCATCTTCCACCAGTTTATCAACGGCTATATTTTTTTGCGCTAAACAGGGAATACTGCAACTGATAAATAACGCAAACAGGTATGTTTTCATTGATCGATTTTTTATTCAGCAAGAATAAGTTTTTTCTAAATCTGTTAAGAGAAATATTTTGGCGCACAGCCGGGCTATCCACTACAAGTCCGGCACAAAGCTGAGCTTCTTCCGCCTCCCCTTTGGGGGAGGCTGGGTGGGGCCTCACCGGGCTTTCCGTTGCTATCCCTGGCGCACGGGCTGCTTGCATTGTGAAATAAATTAATGGTTAAGCGATTATTTTTTCATGAAAATATGGCAAGAAGGAATGTTTAAATTTTCTTCCTTTGCGTTTCTTGTTCCTTGGCGTCTTTGCGTGATTTTTTTTAAGTATAGATATGTAATGACCTACAATCTCCTCCGCTTCAATTCCTTTTCAATCAAACCCAGTTCCCTTCCGGTTTGTCCGGCTACCGAACTGTTTTCCTGTGCACGGCGCATCAGGTAAGGTATCACATCTTTGATCGGGCCAAAAGGCAGATACTTGCTCACTGAACATCCTGCTTTGGCCAGGTTAAAAGTAATGTTATCGCTCATGCCGTACAATTGCGAAAAATGAATATGCGGGTGGTTAAGCGGAATATTTTTTTGCTGTAACAGCTCTGTCGTTTTCAAATTACTGTACTCATTGTGCGTAGCTACAATTACTGCAATGCGGTTCAGGTGATCAATACAGTAAGCCACTGCCGCATTGTAATCGGCATCAGAGGTTTCTTTATTGGGTTGAATGGGCGATACATAGTTTAATGTTGCAGCCCTGTTTCTTTCTTTCTCCATATAAGCGCCCCTCACCAGTTTGGCACCCAAAATAAAATCTCTTTCCTCCGCTGCTTCACCGGAATCTTTTAAAAACTTCAACCGGTCGTGGCGGTACAATTGAATGGTATTATACACTACCACCCTGTTTTTATTAAAAGTATCCATCATCAGCAAGGTCAGGGCATCCACCGGGTCCTGTATCCAGGTTTCCTCTGCATCAACCAATACACCAATCTTTTTTTCTGCCGCTGCTTCACAAATCCTCAGCATCCTAACCCTCACCCGGTGCCATTCTTCCTTTTCATTCGCATCCAGTTTATCAACG
>CAXTPJ010000068.1:0-9654 GCA_964245855.1 uncultured Ferruginibacter sp.
TCATTTTTGCTACAGCCAAAAACAGGATGTTGAAGTAAGTATTGTGCGTACTGTTTACTTCGTAATCAAGGCCAATATAATGGGTTTCCATATCTTTTTTATAAAAGATAAAAGTGTAAAAGCCGATCATTTTATCGTTCAGATACAGGGCATGCAATTCAAAATCACTTTGCAGATCTTGTTGCAGTTCGTAAAAATATTGCGCATTTACGATGCCCAGTTTCACCGTTTGTTTGTCTACTACATTTTTATACAGCCGCTCAATGGCAGACGCCTCTTGTAAAATTTCATCTGCATTTAGTTGTTTGATTACAATGCCATCAAAAGAACGGATGATCTTTCTTGCCCGTTGGGCATATTTTTTATGCAGGTTGTTGATGTAATCATTGAATGTATTCCAATGTCGCCGCCTGGCAATTTCCATAGTAACATCGCCGTTGAAAAATTGGTAGCCGCACAACTGGCAGCCTTGCTCAACAAAAACATCCCGGCAATCTTTAATGATGATGCCCTTGTATTGCAGGCTGCTTTGTTTGATAAATAATTCAATGGCTTCAAAAACCAGTGGGCGGTGTGCAGCTTCTTTAAAATAAAAACCCTGGAAGTTGATGCGGAACAAATGGCCGCAAACCAATATAGGAAACTGCGAAGGCAATACGCACTTGATCAAGTTTGATAATACAACCTGCCCGTTATCAAAGTTTAAATGCTTGTGCTGGAAGGTAAACTGCTGCAGGTAAATCAGCCCGATCAGTTTATCTTTTGAAAAAACCTGCAGGTAACATGTTTTAATATCATCAATATTTGATTGCTCCAATGCCAATAAGTGCCTTGATTGCAGGTGATGATTAGCCGGCAAGAATGAATCCCAAGACCGATTGCAGTCCTGAATGTGTTCGGCTATTTTTATGGTAATGCTCAACAGGCAGGCAATTTAAGTGAATAATGAACGGTCATGGAGTTTTAATCAGCCAGACGTATGAAGAAACGTTTTGTTTTAACTATGAAATAATTTTTGTTTCAAGTAAAACTTAGAAAAAAGATCAGTAAGGATATACAGTACAAGAGTGCGACGCCACTGAAGCTGAATAATTTTTCTTATGCCGTGCTCATAATTATTTCCTCACAGCCAAGCAGCACCGGCAACCAATTCGTACCTTTGCACCCTTCGGCGCCCTGCTTCATTGGCAGCGTTGCCAATACAACCAATCACAAAATAACATGTTGAAATATTTAGAAGAACTGAACGAGCCGCAGCGGCAGGCGGTAGAACATAAAGATGGCCCGATCATGATTATTGCGGGTGCAGGAAGCGGTAAAACAAAAGTGCTGACCACCCGCATTGCTCACCTGATGGGATTTCATAAAGTTGACTCTTTTAATATTCTTGCGTTGACGTTTACTAACAAAGCGGCCAAGGAAATGAAGGAAAGGGTAGAAAAAACACTGGGAAATAACGAAGCAAGGAATTTATACATCGGTACTTTCCATAGCGTGTTTGCCAGGATTTTGAGGGGCGAGGCCAATAAAATCGGCTACCCAAACAACTTTACCATTTATGATACGGATGACGCCAAGAGTGTAATTAAAACGGTGCTGAACGAACTGGAACTGGATGATAAAATGTACAAACCCAATACAGTGTACAACCGCATTTCATCTGCCAAAAACAGTTTGATTGGCCCGGAAGCCTATAAAAATGACTGGGCCATACAGCAGGAAGATGCCAGGGCCAACCGACCGGCCATGGCAAGAATTTATGATGCATACAATAAGCGTTGCTTTAAAAATGGCGCCATGGATTTTGATGACCTGTTGTTTAAAATGTATGAATTACTGAAGTACCATCCGGACTCGTTGAGTAAGTACCAGCGCAAGTTTAAATACATTATGATTGATGAGTACCAGGATACCAATACTTCGCAGTACGAGATCATAAAATTACTCGGCGCTATGCATGAAAACATTTGCGTGGTGGGTGATGATGCTCAAAGCATTTACAGTTTCCGTGGCGCTACTATTGAAAACATCCTGCAGTTTGAAAAGGATTATGACGATGTAAAAGTGGTGAAGCTGGAACAGAATTACCGCAGCACCAAAAGCATATTGAATGTGGCCAACGAAATTATCGGCAACAATAAAAACCAGTTGCCTAAAACTTTGTGGACCGATAAAGGCGATGGCGATAAAATAAAACTGGTGCGGACTGCAACCGATAATGAAGAAGGAAAGTTTGTGGCAGATACCATACAGGAACAAAAACTCCGCAACCATTATTTCAACAGCGAGTTTGCCATTTTATACCGTACCAACGCACAAAGCCGCAGCTATGAAGAAAGCCTGCGCCGCATGAACATTCCTTACCGCATTTATGGTGGGCTATCGTTCTACCAGCGCAAAGAAATTAAAGATTACATCGCTTATTTAAGGGTTGTGGTAAACCCAAGCGATGAAGAAGCGCTGAAACGAATCATCAACTTTCCGGTGAGGGGCATTGGTAAAACCAGTGTTGACCGGGCCATTTTAGCTGCCAATGAAAACAACATGACCCTGTGGGAGGTGTTTGAAAAGGCATCGGGCTTTGGTTATAAAGCCGGCACGCTGGAAGCCATCAATGGGTTTGTGATGATGATAAAAATGTTCCAGAGTGAATTACTGAAAAAGAATGCTTACGACCTGGCGGTGATTGTTGGTAAGAGTACACAGATAGTAAAGGAATTGTTCAACGATAAAACAACGGAAGGTGTAGCCAGGTACGAGAACGTTCAGGAGTTACTGAACTCAATTAAAGAGTTTACCGAAACGCCCATGAATGAAGAAGATGGTGAAGTTGGTGACAAAGGATTGGGTGCTTACCTGCAGCAGATCACTTTATTAACGGATGCCGATAACGATAAAGAAAACGCAGACAGTGTAAAACTGATGACCATACATGCTGCGAAAGGTTTGGAATTTAGTTGTGTTTTTGTAGGCGGTCTGGAAGAAACTTTATTTCCGAGCGGCATGAGCATTAATACCCGGGAAGAACTGGAAGAAGAACGCCGTTTGTTCTATGTAGCTATAACCCGTGCCAAGAAAAAACTGTGGCTTACGTATGCCAATGCCCGTTACCGCTTTGGCCAGTTGCAACAAAATGAACCGAGCCGTTTTATTGATGAAATGCCGGAAGTGTATATCGACAAGAGTTTTGCCGGCGGTGGCGTTCGCAACCAGGGCGGCGGGCCGGGTTGGGGCAGTAGCTTCGACAGGAGTGTCGGCAGCAGTTCGGGCAAACCATCTTTTCCGGCAAGAAAAGAAGAACCAAGCAAGCCGGCTTACTTAGTACCGGTTCGTCCGCAAACAAAAGAACATACACCTTCGGCGGATTTTGTGCCGAGCGATACCAGCAACCTGCAGGCCGGGCAAAAAGTAGAACACCAGAAGTTTGGTTTTGGCGAAGTAATGAAAATGGAAGGCGCTGCTCATAACCCGATAGCAACGGTGCAGTTTGATACAAACGGAGAAAAGAAGATCATGTTGAATTATGCTAAATTGAGGATTTTACCCCAAACCCCCTGAAGGGGCTTAAAGGCAAGCTTGTGTTGATTCAGTTTACTGATATTGATTTTTACATCCGTAGTTTTAAAAGCTTCGGATGTCTTTTTTTACAGGATTACTTCTAACATGAAGCCGGGTTTTCCTTCCACGCTTTCGAGGTTAAAAGTGCCGTCGAAGGCCTCTGTTTTTTCCTGTATATTGGAAAAACCTTTGCCATACTGGATGGCTTTCAGGTTAATGCCGATACCGTCATCTGTAATGGCCATGTGTATTTTTTTGCCTTGCGAAGCTATTTTGATGGATACATTTTTTGCAGCAGAATGTTTTTCAATGTTTAATAATTGTTCCTGTGCAATGCGGTACAATACGGTCTGCATCTCTAAACTGGCCATGTTTTCAACAGTTTCCTGAACCGATACCTGGTAATTGATCTCCCTGCTTTGCTGGGTGTTTTCCAGCAGATCGTTAAGGGCACTTTCGAGGCCAAGATCTTTTAAAACCAATGGTGATAAGCGTTTGGCAATGTCGCCGATGCCCGACATAGAATCGAGCAGCAACACCTGTGCATCCTGCAGCCAGCCAAGCCCTTTTTGGGTTATATGGCCTTTTGCCTGCGCCAAATGCATATTGATGGCTGCCAGCACCTGGTTGATATTTTCATTCAATTCTTCACTGATGATCTTCCGCTCATTTTCTTCTGCCTGAAAAATGGCTTTCATCATGTGCATGTGGTGGTGCTTCCTGATCATTTCCAACTCCTGCTGCAAAGCATCGATCTTAGTTAGGTCTTGCATGGTGCCGATCAGCCGCAAGGCTTTTTGTTTTTCATCCCTTACAACAAACAAACGGTCAAGTATCAGGCGGTAATGTCCGTCTTTACAGCGAAACTGGTATTTGCCCCACCAAACAGATTTGGTGCCTGCCATTATTTCGTCCACTTCTGTGATCACCCTTTTTTTATCCTGCGGGTGCAGGTTGTTCCGCCACCAGCTTTCATTGTCGGCCATTTCTTCAAAAGTGTAACCGAGTAATTCCGTCATGCCTTCGTTGTAAAATGATCGGCGGGTATTAAAATCGTACTCCCATATCCCCTCTTTGGTAGCAATAGATAACAGTTGAAACCGGTTGATGGATTCAACATTCCCTTCCGGGTTAGCAGGTAAAGTTGGTGGAAGGGTTTTATTGGGCATCTGGTGTTTTAGTTTTTCTTAAGTACAACAGAAAGCGTTGTTTTATACGGAAAACCTGTCTTTCTAATATCCCTTTGCATAATAAAGCAGCACGGCAGCATCTCCAAAAACCATCTCTTTATTCATCGCTTTGTACACAAATAACGACCAGGAAAATTCTCCGGCAGTAATATCAAGCCCGGCATTGGTAACTTTTACGGTGCAGGGCAAAAGGGTTGATTTGTCGGTTTGATAAAAGGTGACTTCGCCTGTAGCTGTATTTTCGCTAGTACTATCTGTTATTTTTAAATATTGAATAATGTTTACTGGTGGGTTAATGGTACCCGGTTTGGCCACTTTTCTGTACACCATCCACTTGCCCAGTACATCTTTCAGCGTAACCGGAACCGGATCGGTAAAATCTTCTTTTTTAACAGGTATTTTTCCATAATTCTCAAAAAAGAACTCATCAGTTTTTTTAAGCGTATGAATGTATTCATCCTGATTGTCGAGTATCAAAACAGTATCGGTGAGTTTTAAAATGGTGTACACATCGCCGGCAGCCAGCAAAACATTCCCATCAATGGAGGCAGCGCCTCTCATACTTACCATGTTATTGCCCTCACGGGTAATCACTTTATCTGTACTTAAAAAATTCAAATAAATAGTATCCGTTAATTCAACCGGCTGGTTGTTTTTGTTGCCGGTACGGGTTATTTCCTGCCATTTGCCTGTTAACTTATCCATTGAAAACCCATAAGGATTTTTGTCGGACACTTTTTTTGTAACATCAATGGGAGTTGTTCCTTTTCTTTTAACCCGTTCCCGTTGGGCCAGCAGGCTGGTGGAAACAGTTACCGAGAGCGTAAGCAGGGTAAATTTTAGTAATTGCATAATAATATGGATTATCAGGTTTAAACGGGTTAATGATGAATATAATTGCCCTTTGTTTTGAATCAGCAGCGATTTGCCGGAAAAACTTACCTTCAATATATTTATAATGAACCTGCTATAAAGATAAAAATTTAGTCCTTACTTTCGATATCGGAAATTAATGGCCCAAAAGCATGGCTCAAAAAATAGATTAAAACAAAATACTTTCATTAGCGTTAATTTTGCAGTAAACACCAAATAATATTTTATGATCAAGACAGGCAGTACCATTATCAGCATATACACTGAAATGACACCCAACCCGGAAACAATGAAGTTTGTGGCCAACAAATTATTGTATCCAGGCAAGAGTATAGACTTTCCTGATGAAGCGAGTGCCGCACCTTCTCCGCTGGCGCAGGAATTATTCACTTTTCCTTTTATCAAATCGGTTTTTATAGCAAGCAATTTTATTACGCTTACTAAAACCAATGAAACAGACGACTGGCAGGATGTGATACCAACCATTAAACAATTTTTGAAAGAATACCTGGAAGATGGCAAAGCGGTAGTAAATGAAGATGCCATTTCAGTAATGAAGACAGAAAGCAGCAATGCCGTAAGTGATGATGATGATGATGTGGTAAAACGTATTAAAGAATTGCTGGAAAACTACGTAAAACCGGCGGTTGAGATGGATGGCGGCGCCATTCAGGTTAAAAGTTACGAAGATGGAAAGGTAAACCTGATGTTACAGGGAAGCTGCAGTGGTTGCCCATCTTCAATGATCACTTTGAAATCGGGTATTGAAGGAATGATGAAGCGGATGATACCGGAAGTGAAAGAAGTGGTGGCAGAAGCAGAGTAAGCCCCTATCCCCTAAAGGGGGATTTGGTTTAGGATATCTAAAAGCATCTTTTCGGAGATGCTTTTTTTATTGTAACATTTTTTTCAAGCAGTTTAAATTTTTTAAGCAACAGGCAATTGATGCCATGAAAATTAATACTAAAAGTGAGTTCCGCCCTAGCGGGGACGATGCTCAAAAAAGTAACTACTGCCAGTACAAAATTGGAAATGATCTTTTATGAAAATTGTCTTTTGACAATGATGGCTCATGATATTTAATAACCCCCAACAGTAAACCCAAAACAGCAAACAGGTTATTTCCGGTTACTCCACGCCCACCACATCAATAAAAATTGCAGCGGGAATAGCCTTATCCAGGTGACCCATTCCGGTAAGCAATAGCCGTTGTCTAAGCAAAAGCCATCCTGTATCATTTGTATATGGGCCGGCATAAAAGCAATGAGTAATAAAACAATACCGTATGCTGCCATTTCCCTTGTTTTTGAAAACACCAGCATTACAGCAAATAAAATTTCGGCAGCGCCGGAAACAATATTGATAGCAATCGGATCAGGGAGGTACGCTGGTATTAATTTATAATAAGATACCGGTTTGATAAAATGATTAATGCCTGCGCCAAAATAGAAAAGCACCATAATAGACAGGCTGGTCTTTTTAATCATTTTGTACAGGTTTTGTTCTTAAAGATAAAGCATACATTCCCTATTTTTACAACACATGACGCTACAGGAAATCTACCGGCAGTTTGTTTCAGATATTCAGCATACGCATTGGTACGAATATGTGGCCGTTTTTACCGGTATTGCCAGTGTTTATTTCAGCCGGCTTGAAAATATCTGGGTGTATCCAACGGGATTGATCAACACCATCATTTATGTTTACCTGAGTTTTAATGGTGGGTTATTGGGTGAAGCCAGTGTGAATTTTTATTACACCATCATGAATATTTACGGTTGGATCATTTGGGCAAAAAAAGACCAGCAACAGCAGCATGTATTACATATTGCCATATCATCACAAAAAGAATGGCTGCAGCAAGTGGCATTTTTTGCTGCTTTTTATGTGGTGATATTTTTTGTACTCACTTATCTTAAAAGAGATTTTGCACCGGATGCTATTCCCTGGGCTGATGCATTTGCCAGCGCTACGGCCTTTACCGGCATGTGGCTGATGACAAAGAAAAAAGTGGAAAGCTGGTACTGGTGGATCGCTACCAACATTGCTTCCATTCCATTGTACTTTGTAAAGCATTATGTATTTACCAGTGTATATTATTTGGTATTGCTGGTGATGGCTGTTTTTGGTTTGATGGAATGGAGAAAACGGGTAAAATAAATGGTATTGTTTACGATTACCATTCACAATTAATTAAAATCATTTGTATTGATCAGTATTTAATTTTGAAACGTTCGTTTAACAAATCTGTAAAACAAGAGTGGCTGAAAAGAATAAATAACTATGCTGAAAAAAATTGTAATTGTTGGGCCGGAATCTACAGGTAAAAGCACGTTGTGTGCTAAGCTGGCTGCACATTACAATACGGTGTGGGTTAAAGAATATGCCCGGGAATACCTGCTGGCAAACGGCACTGATTACACGTTTGATAACTTGCTGGATGTTGCTAAAGGCCAGTTGGCGCTGGAGGAAACAGGTGTTGAAGAAGTGAAACAAAAATTTGACCTTTCGCCGAACGCACCTGATGTCCCTATTTTTATTGATACCGATATGTATGTGCTGAAAGTGTGGTGTGAGTTTGTTTTTGATAAATGCCATCCCTGGATTTTGAACCAGATTGTTGACAGAAAATACGACCTGTACCTGTTGGGCAATATTGATGCACCCTGGGTAAAAGATGAATTAAGGGAATATCCCGACCTGGTGATCCGTGAAAAATTGTACCATCATTATAAAGACATTATGATTAACCAGAAAGAACCCTGGGTAGATATTTGCGGCAACTATGGTGAGCGTTTACAAAAAGCAATTGATGCGGTTGACAGCATTTTACAAAAATGATCTATACATCCTGCACAACTGATCTTACCAGGTCTGTTTCAAAACCCTTTTGCAGTAAATGATCCTGCAGCTTTCGCTTTTTTATAAAGATGTTCTTTTCGCCCTTTAGCGTTTTCAGTTTTAGGGCAGCCAGTTTGTATAGTACTTTTTTATACTCCGCATCATCGATAGCCTTCAAAGCTTTTTTTATACAATATTCACTAACCGCTTTTTGCTTTAGCTCGTATTTTATCTTCACCTTTCCCCATTGTTTTATCCTGAATTTTCCTCCTGCAAAATGAATGGCAAAGCGTTCTTCGTTCAGGTAATTTTCTTCGATCAATTTACTGATGATTTCTTCGGCATCATTTCTAAACACACCATAACTATAGAGTTTTTCTTTTACCTCGCTATGGCATCGTTCCTGGTAAGCACAATACTGTTTTAACTTGGGCAAAGCCTGTTGCGGCGTTAATTTTTGCTGTATCATCAGCCTGCAATATAAAAAGTTGTTGGCAGGCAGAAATAAACCTTTCAACGATTCAACCTGGTTGCGGTTTCGTTAAAATAATCCTCCTTCATCATATTTACTTTATAACATTTATCTTGCACACTTAAAAAAAATATTATGGATTATAACAAACTCGTTTCGATCACCGGCTTAAGCGGTTTATTCGAACTGATGTCTTCAAAAGCAGATGGCGGTATTGTGCGTTCACTAGAGGATAAAAGCACCAAATTTGTAAGCACCCGTTTGCATAGTTTTTCTCACCTGGAAAGCGTAGAAATATATACTGTAAGCGACAATGTGAACCTAGTAGAAATATTTACAGCTATCAAAAATAGTTCAGAAGCTATCCCGGATGCAGGCGACGCCAAAGCTGTAAAAGCCTATTTTCAAAAAGTGTATCCTGATATGGATTTTGAAAGGGTATACGGCAGCGATATGAAGAAGATCATTAAATGGTATGGCCAGTTAACCGAAAACGGTGTTGAAATAAAACTGTCTGAAAATCCTGAGCAGGAAAGTGCAGCAGCACACGAAGTAGCTACGCCAAAAGCAAAGCCAGCCGAACCAAAGCAGGTTTCAGCAAAAGCAGCTCCGCCGAAAAAGATCAATTCTCCAAGGAAGATGGCTTAGCCCCCATCCCCTGAAGGGGAGAAAGCCAACACCTTTAAATTACGATTGGGTTTGTAAATTTCAATTACAATT
>CAXTPJ010000069.1:0-9630 GCA_964245855.1 uncultured Ferruginibacter sp.
ACCGGCCGTAAAAAATACCAACAACCCCGTAAATAATTTTTTCATACAATGTAATTTTTGGTGAATGTTTTATCGATTGATAAAAGCCAAACGCTGTGCCATCAAAGCATTTTCAAATGGGTACCATCTTTAAAGTTGTAGCAAAGCTGTTATTGATGCTGCGCTGATAAATTACTTATCTTACCAATAAAATTTAGTGCATGAAATATTTGTTCCTGCTCCCATTTATTTGTGTGGTTTTATTTTCCTGCTACCAGCAGCAAAAACGACTCAACGCTGCCCCAAATATTGATCTACTGGCCAAACAATATGTACGGCTCGGACTGGATATCGGGCAATACGATGAGGCATTTGTTGATGCGTATTATGGCCCTGATTCTTTGAAACCAACGGCTGCTAAAAAGCCAGGTTTCCCTAAAGACAGTTTTTTAACTGAGATAAAAAAGTTGCAGGATGCCATTGCACTAACAACACAGCAAACAAACAATGATTCAGTAAAAATAAGGGCCAACTGGATGACCGCACAGTTGACCGCTTTTGCAGGAAGGGTAAAGATTTTTTCAGGAGAATATGCCAGCTTTGACGAAGAATCGAAAGTGTTATTTGGAGCAGTGGCGCCTTCTTACCCGGAAAGCCATTACAAAGCAATAGTGGCGGCACTCGATTCGGTTTTGCCTGGCAAAGGAACTGTTGCACAAAGGTTCCAGGCACTTTCAAAAAAATTCATCATCCCAAAAGACAAGCTGGATACCGTATTTCGTACTGCCATTGCGGAATGCAGAAAGCGTACGTTAGCACATTATACTTTACCAGCCAACGAAAACTTTGTATTGGAATATGTTAGCAACAAACCATGGAGTGGCTACAATTGGTACAAAGGAAATTACCAAAGCCTGATACAGATCAATACCGACCTGCCCATTTTGATTGACCGTGCCATTGATGTGGGCAGCCATGAAAGTTACCCGGGCCATCATGTGTACAATATGTTGCTCGAAAAGAATTTGTACCATGACAAAGGCTGGGTAGAAATTTCGCTGTACCCGCTGTTTAGCCCGCAATCATTGATAGCCGAAGGTTCTGCCAACTATGGCATTGAAATAGTTTTTCCCGGACAAGATAAAATTGCTTTTTGCAAAGAGGTACTGCTGCCTTTGGCAGGCTTAGACACTACGGGAATTACCACCTATTTCAATACATTGGAATTGAGAAACAAATTAAATTTTGCCCGCAATGAAGTAGCCCGTGGGCTGATTAATAAAACAATGGACTCTACAGGAACGATCCGCTGGCTGAAAGAATACGGATTGATGAATGAGGCGCTGGCCAAAAAGAGTATGCGTTTTATTGAAGTGAACCGCACTTATGTGATCAATTACAATTATGGGATGGAGCTGGTAAAAAATTACATTGCTGCTAAAGACAATGGAGGCACAAAAACATGGGATGCATTTGGTACTTTATTAAGCAGCCCGTTGTTGCCTTCAGATTTGTTGAAGCAGCAGTAGCTGCAAATTGTTATGTGCTACAAGCCCGCCAAGGCAGGGACGATGCTGCTATGAAAAACTGATGCCAGTAACACCAATTTGGTATCAACTATTTTTGTACATTATTTTTTGGGCAGACTATCTTTTATGTTTTTGCCAAATGTACCTTTCAATCTTTTAAAGAACCCTTCCCTTTTTTTAAGCGACACAAAATCTTTTTTATAGGCTTCGCTGAAATCCACCACCGGATTGCTCATGGTTGGTTCAAGCATACGGAGTGTATCTGTTACAAAAGGTATAACGTTTATGTTTGGATCAAGCCGCTTTTGTGCAAACCGTCTCAGCGTTTTTGTTTGAAAAGGATCGGATGCAATGGCAATGGTATTAAAACCAAGCGACCTTGCTTTTCGGTAAGAATAGAAAATATTCTCTACGCTGTGCTCAGCCTGTGTTTCGTAATACACATGTTCTTTGGGGATCCCAATTTTGATGGCGTATAGTGACATTACTTTACCCTCGTAATAAGGCGTGTAAACGGCGTTGCCGGAGAAAATAATATTTTTGGCAATGCCCTGGTCGTATAAATATTTAGCCCAGTAAATTCTTCCACGCATGATCCTGTTCCACTGGTTATTTTCAAGCGGAATGCCGGGAACAATGATCACATCGTACCTTTTTTCTTTTGATTGAATAAACAGGCGCTGAGCTTTTTTCTGTGAATACATGCAGGAACTCAACGTAGCCATTAGAAATAAACTTGCAACAGCATGTAATAGTTTTATTTGCCGGTTAAAGGTTGGTTGGGTTAACTGCATAAGGATAAAATTCAGGCGTGTTCAATATAACAAGGTATTTGAACACGCCTGCTGAAATTATTTGTGCATCATCATTCTGCTGCCGGTTAATATCAGCGAAATGCTGAACCTGCTTAACTTATCTGTTGGTGAATTTGCCAGGGCCTGGTTTTCACTGCTTCTCCATGCCTTTTCTTTAAAGCCGCCTTCATACATTCCCTGCAATCCGATGGTACCATATCCTTTGGGAGATTTAACTGCAAAGCCAAGTCCCAGGCGGTAAGTAACAAAACTATTGGTGAATTTCACACTGCGGATATTATTCTGCACAGCAGGTGAACCCAAAACATCGTTGAAAGAAACAGATGAATTGTCTTTGTAAAATAATGCCTGGTAAAACTCACCACCAATACCCACCAATGGATACAGCATAATTTTGTCGGCAGGAATTACATCATAACCAAAATCTAAACTTGGAGAAATAAAACGCAAGGCACTGCTTCTTTCATCCCTGTCGCCACTCATACTGCTACCGGCAGTTAAGGTAAACTGCGATACAAAATTATTCATTACATGCATGGTACCTAACGATATCGTGTACATGCGGTTATTCAGTGTTTTGTATTGAGGGAATAAAGCTATGCGGTTGTTCAATCCATCAAATTTTTGAAAACTCATTCCGAGCCCTCTAGTGATCATGGGTACAAATTTTTCTTTGTCTTTTTCTGACTTTGTTTGGGCACTGGTAACTGAAACCGATGCTGCCAACAACGTAAATAAAATAATCCTTTTCATAAATGTTTAATTAATTAGTAGATAATAGCATAAAAGCATTTTCCATACCATACTGGCATTTACAGCAACTGTTTAATGCTGCCCGTTTGAAATACGTTCAACAAACAGTAATGGTTTTGCATTCATCAAATACAGCAATATTTCAAATACCGATTAGGACATAAAATTTTACAAAGAGGGATAAAAAATACACGATGAAAAACACAAACAGTCACGTAGTTAATCAAATAAAAAGGCATGGCTATGATTTATTTAACCATAGCCATGCCTTGTATAGAATTTTGGTCGTTGTTATTTCTGTGGTGGCGGAGCGGTAGTTGTTCCCGGTGTACCAGTTCCTGCAGGTGGCGTGGTTGGATTAACAGGGGTTGGTGTGGTTGGTGGAACAACCGGGGTAGTGCTGTTTGGTATAACTACTCCATTTGGATTTGTAGTACTTCCATTAGGCGTAATTGTTCCGTTGGGATTTACTGTACTTCCGTTAGGTGTAACTGTACCTGCCGGTGGAACTGTTGTTGAATTTTCAACCGGCAATTTTTTCTTCAATGAAGTTTTTGTTGTATCCAGTGTAGTACCGGTTTGTGCCTGGGCATTTACTGCAAAAAATACCATAAAGGCTGCGATAATCTTTTTCATGCTTTCATAAATTTTGAATGTAAAAATTGTTTGTAGGTGGCAAAAAACCAACAACTATGCCACCGGCTAAAAATGTTAATAACAATTTGTCAAAAGGGAGTAACTTCCGCTGAAAACATTTACGGCACTATATCCTGTTCTTCTATTAACTTTAAGAGTATTATCAAAAAGGAATAAAGTTATTATGGAATCACTAAATAGAAAGTAATCAAACTTTACCATTCCATCGGCATCAGGCATGTATAAATTGATTGACAATTTCCTTTAAAAAAACAAAGTGATAACTTGTAAACAAACAACCTCCATCATGAAAAAATTTATTTCTCTTCTTCTTTACACCAGCTTGTTTGCCCGGTTAACAGCACAACAAATAAAAGTTAGTTATACAGCGGAAACTTTCAAAGGGCCCTTTTCAGGCAAGGTTTTGCTGTTTCTTTCCAAAGACAGCAAGGAGCCACGGAAAGACGCATCAGGCCTTGCCGTAACACCCTGCTTTGCCATTGAGGTAAAAAACATCCAACCTGGCCAGGCCGTTGTATTTGACGATGCTGCGGTTTCATTTCCGGCAAAATTATCTGATATTGAAAGGGGTAAATATTATGCCCAGGCTGTTTGGAACCGCAACCTTGGCGAAAGGGCAATTTCGGAAGCTGCCGGTAATATTTACAATACCACAACAGAACTTGAACTAACCAAAGATGCTAAACTAACGTACACGATTACCTGCACAAAAGTAGTACAGGAGAAAAAATTTATCGAAACAGCTACTGTTAAAGAATTGCGGGTTCCTTCTGCCCTGTTAACCAGATTTTATAACAGGCCGGTTACCCTGGATGCTGCTGTAA
Organism: uncultured Ferruginibacter sp.; assembly: GCA_964245855.1. Lineage (GTDB taxonomy): Bacteria > Bacteroidota > Bacteroidia > Chitinophagales > Chitinophagaceae > Ferruginibacter. Next base: position 4,558 of record CAXTPJ010000069.1, read on the forward strand.
AATTACCGGCAGCTTATGCTTCGCAACCCAATATTAAATATCCAGTGCTGTTTATTGTATTTGGGTTTGGCGGCATTACCACCGTTTTTCAAATGATTCAACACCAGGCCAACCACTTGATAGTATTGTTCCCTGCATTACAGTTTATCTTGATGGAAATTGTCCATTGGGGCACAGTGTGTATGCTAACAGCGATAACAACGGCCCATGGGGCGATGCACTTATTCAGGAATTTATTCCGCAGTTGGAAAAGCAATACCGCTGTAACGGTGGCAGGATGCTTACCGGGCACAGTAGCGGTGGCTTCACGGTGGCGTGGCTGCAGACCCATTATCCTGCAACATTTATCGCTACTGCTTCCAGTTCACCCGACCCGGTTGATTTCAGGAGTTTCTCCAAAATAAACTTGTATGAAGCGGAGAATTTTTTCTATGACAAAGATGGTGCGCTCAATTATGTTGGCACCGTTGCCGGCCGCATACCATGGTTAAGTTTTAAGAGCATGTACCAAATGGAAAATGTATTGTACCGGGGTGAGCAAATGCATTCTTTTGATGCAGTGTTCAGCAAAAAAGGGGAAAGATGGTCACCCGGAAAGTATTTGTAACCTCGTTGATGGTAGCGTAAATAAAGCCGTATGTGAAAATTGGAAAAAATATGACATCTCTCTTTACCTCCGCAATAACTGGGACAATATTAAAAAAGACCTTGATGGAAAGCTACGGATATCGGTTGGTAGGCAGGATAATTTCTTATTGAACTATGCCGTCTCTCTATTGGAAACAGAAATGAAAAAACTGAATGCCTCTTTTGTTTTTGATTATTATCCAGGTGATCATTTTACCGTATCCACCAAAGCGTACCGCAAAGACCAGGAAAGTTTCCTGCGCAAAAAATATGAAGCATGGCTGAGTAAAAAATAATAAAAAGCATGGCTTAACTATTGTTAGTTGAGTGCATAAAATCATATTATGGCTTCACTAAAAATGAACATACCGCACCATTTATCGCAGCAGGAGGCGTTGTCACGCATCAAAGGAATGCTGGGAAAAGTAAAAGAAGAACAAAAAGAGAAGATCAGTAACCTGCAGGAAGACTGGACAAATGAAACCGGTAAGTTTAAATTTACCACGCAGGGGTTTGATTTGGCAGGCATGATACAGGTAACAGCTAACAGCATTGATATCGATGCAACCATTCCTTTTGCGGTATCCTTATTTAAAGGAAAGATTAAAGACCTGATAGAAAAAAATGCAAAAGCTTTGCTGGATTAGACTGACTTTATTTTATCATTCCATCAAACAAAACAACCGCACTATTTACAGTGCGGCTGTTTCATTAAGCAATGAAAATTATTTCATACCATCTTTTAATTTCTTTGCATGGTCTAAATGCCCCTGCAATGTTGGAAGTGTTTTTACTGCAAAAGCTTTGATGTCTGCATCCTTGCATTTATCTGCCGCATCTTTAAATTTGTCCACTACTTTTTGATGATCGTCCACCATCATGTTTACGTAAGCTTTTGAAAAGTCTGCATCGCTTTTAGCACCGAGGTCAGTCAACGCTTTTTGATGATCTTCGCTGATACCGGCTGGCAAGGTTACTTTTTTATTACCTGCCAATGTCTTTACTTCTTCACCGGCAGCAGTATGGTCTTTTACCATCATGGCTGCAAAATCTTTTACTCCCTGGCTTACATTTTTTGTTGCGGCCAATTTTGCTGCTTCCACTTCTGTCATGCCTGCATCAGCAGCAAACACTAAAAATTTGGAATCATCTTCCGTTACTGCCAGCACTTTGTCATCATCTTTTTTATCGTTCGATTCTTTGGCTGCTTCAACAGAATCTTTTGGCGCATCACTACTGTTACCACAAGAATACAATACGGCCGAAGCAAACGCTATTGCCAGGAACAAGCTAATCTTTTTCATACATCGATTTTTTAAATTGTTTTGAGTGTTATGTTTAATGCAGGCAGTTTTTCAAAACACATGCCATTGCAGTAAATCATTTGCCAAACAACATTTCAATTGTGAATGAAGAAAACACAGGCAATTGTAGATAGTTATTTAAAGTAAACCTGGGGAATCATGTCTAACAAAATCCTCAGCAGAAACGGTATGGTACCCTTTCTTTATCTGAATATTGGCTATTGGTAAGAAACACCTTTTTGATCTTCCGTATTATTCATGTAATATGGTACAAAGGCCGGATCGTTGCATTCGCATTTCACCGTCATAGAAGTACAAAGTGCATTGCCGAAAATACTTGCTACTGCTGCATCTGCTGCATCACGGCCGTTCGCAATCTTTACCAATCCATTGACAGGGACCAGTTTGGTAGGATCAAAAAATATCCATTCGCCACCGATATATGCTTCAAAGCAGGCATGAAAATCAGGTGGGTTTAAATTGTACGCATAACCGGTAAAATAACGGGCCGGTATAGACAAGGCCCTGCACAGCGTAATACCCAAATGTGCAAAATCACGACATACCCCAACCCTTTCCGTTAGTGTATCATGTGCAGAGGTGCTCGAATTGGTAACACCGCTCCTGTATTCAATGTTATTAAAAATCCATTCATTGATAGCCGCCACTTTGGCATACGCATTTTCAATGCCGCCAAATTCGTTGGTTGCCAACTTTTGCAATTTATCCGACTGGCAGTAACGGCTCGGAAATAAGTAGTGCAGCACATCTTCATCCAGTTTATTTACCGGAACAGTATCGGGTAAATTGTGCTGGTGTACCAGGTTATATTGCAGGTCAATTGTTGCCTGGTAACGAATGGTAAAAGCCGCTTCATTGTTTACCTGTACCCTTAAAAACCTTGCCTCACCTTCTGCCCCGGTTATTTCTTCCATCTGCAACAAAGGTTCTGTAACCAAACTTTCCTGCAGTATTACCTGGCTTTTACTACGGGATGCCTGAATGCTAAAAATAAATGTTGTGGGAGAATATACCTCATACTGCAATTCACTAAAAACCTCGAATTTCATGTTGCTGATTTAAATGTTTTATGATGTTATTTTTTAAATGCTTTTTCCATCCACTCTTCCGGTATCTCATCAAGATAGCCTTTTAATTTTTCATTCCACTGTACCGATATGTTTTGTAATTCATTGAATTCATATCGGTTCTCCGTCATAATAAAACTATCTTTTTCATATACCACCACATCAATCGGAAACTCCACATCGGTTGAACTTACCCGTGTAGTATCAAAAGAAAGATAACCTGCTTTTAAAGCCTGCCGCATGGTGGTATCTTTATTCAATACCCGGTTCAATATGCCTTTTCCCTGGCCGGCGTTACCAATAATGGCAAACGGGCTTCCTTCATCCAACTCTACCCAGTTGCCTTCTGTGTACAACAAAAACAGTTTGTGTTCTTCGTCGTTGCTCAACTGCCCGCCCACAATGGCATTCAGGTTAAACTTGTAGCCCGCATTCAGCAATGATGCTTTGTCTTCTTCCGCCACCCGCTTTATCTGTTCCCCAAAAGCATTCACCGCTTTGTACATTTTATCATATACCATCCCGCTGTTGATCTGCTCTTGGAAATAATGTACCGCCTTATCCCTTACTGAACGCAGGCCACTGGTCATAATAAAAAAACTGCTTTTGCCATTTTGTACCACCAATACTTTTTTCTTTACCGATGCGCTGGTGCCTGCCGATATCCTGGTGTCAGCAATGCCTATCAAACCATCTTTTACTTTTATGCCCAAACAATATGTCATAAGTAAACTCAAAAAATTATTGCAGCGTTAATAGTCATAATTGTGCCAAAATACAATCGGCCATATTGTGTTGATATTATATAATCACAACAGTAAAAATTTGGGCGACCGGGCGGGCTATCCGCTGCAAGTCCGGCACAAAGCCCGGCTGCAATGCCCTCACCGGGCTTTACACTCCTATCCCTGGCGCTGGCTGCACACCGGTAATACCTCTTATCAAATTATCTGTACCTCACAAACAAAACCTTTCTTAAAACCCTCACCTTTGCAGTCAACTTAAACATACATTTTATGGAATACAGGCAATTGGGCAGATCAGGATTACGCATACCGGCATTAAGCTTTGGTACCGCAACATTCGGCGGCGGCAATAATTTTTTTAAACAATGGGGATCTACGCAGGATGCCGAAGCAAGGCGGCTGGTAGAACTTTGCCTGGATGCAGGCGTGAACATGTTTGATACCGCCAATGTTTATTCAACCGGCATAGCAGAAGAAATTTTAGGGAAGGCGCTTACCGGCCTCCGTGAAAAAGTGATCATTTCTACCAAAGCAACTTTTAGAATGGGCGATGGTGTAAATGATTACGGCTCTTCCCGTTTTCATTTACTTAAACAATGTGAAGACAGCCTGAGGAGATTAAGAACTGATCACATCGACATTTATCACATGCATGGCTTTGATGCCAATACACCGGTTGATGAAACGCTGAAAACTTTGGACACATTGATCCAGAGTGGCAAAGTAGGCTACCTTGCCTGCTCCAATTTTTCCGGCTGGCACCTGATGAAATCCCTGTCGGTTTCAGAACGGTACGGCTGGAGCAAATACGTTGGCCACCAGGCTTATTATTCGTTGTTAAACCGGGAATTTGAATGGGAACTGATGCCGCTTGGCATCGACCAGGGTGTTGGTACATTGGTGTGGAGCCCGCTTTCCGGCGGACAGCTATCCGGCAAAATAAGCCGCAACAAGCCTGCACCAGAAGGCAGCCGCATAAAAGAGCAGGGCAATCATGAACCGGCACAACCAATAGAACACCTGTACAAAATTGTTGATGAATTAGAACTGGTAGCTGCAGAAACAAATAAATCTGTGGCACAGGTTGCATTAAACTGGTTGCTGCAAAGGCCAACAGTGGTGAACATTATCATTGGCGCAAGAAACGAAGAACAGCTAAAACAAAACCTTGAATCAGTTGGGTGGAACCTTACTACAGAGCAGGTAAAACGTTTGGATAAAGCAAGCGAACGGGCACCTATTTATCCATACTGGCACCAGCGGCAAAACAGTATTTTTAATACAGCACCGGCATTGTATAAAAATTGT
>CAXTPJ010000070.1:0-9629 GCA_964245855.1 uncultured Ferruginibacter sp.
TCATGACTTTTTCAACCTGCAACCTGTTGAAAGAACCAATGGCAGCATCAAATTTTGCCTTAATTGAAATATCCAATGCCGTATTTTTTGATTTTACCAGGTCAGATAAACCCTTTCCCTGTGTATTGAATTTGCCCAGGTAAACATTATAAGCACCTATGATATTGTTTTTAAAATCGGTCAATGAATTTCCACTGAAAGGTGATTCTACCAATTGAGCACCAGAACCTGCTGTTGAAGCTTCCGCATCAAACGGTTCCAGCATTTTACTTTCTGCCACTTCGCCGCATATTCCTAAAAACCCTTCCAAAATAGTAAGGTAAACCGCATTTTTAGTTGGATATTCTGTATTACCGGTTGTGCCGGCAGTTAAAAATACGTTGGCATAGTTTCCACCGGTTGCTATCCAGCTATCGTACAATTCATCTGCTTGTTTTTTTAATGCTGCAGCAAGACTTACCACATATAATTTCTGGCGGCTGTTAGCGGCCAGGGTAGCACCGGTTTGCGGAGATGTTTTCTTGCCCCACAAAACGTACTCGATCGGGTGGTATCCTTTCAATGCCCTGTTTGACAATGATTCGATGTCTGCCACCGTCAGCGGGTGCGTATTGTCTGCCAGCAAAGCATCCATATCCACAAAATTTACCGGCCAGGTATCTGTTTCAGGATCATGTTCATCTACGTCAACCGGGCCAAACAAAAAGCCTTCTGTTTTTTCCCATGTTCTGCGCAGGTCTTTCCAGGCTTCTTTTGCGGCGGTAAGGTTGGCATCAGTTGTGGTTGTATTCAATGCGATTACTGCATTGTTCAATGTGGCTGCTTTGGTTTTTAATTCCAGGTAAGCAGGTACAGCTATTACGTTTACAAAATCAGTAATGCCACTTGTTTTTAATGTTGCAAAATCATCTACCGGGGTAGTATTGTCATCTTTTTTACAACCTGCAAACACAACGGATACAAGCGCTACGGTGTACAATATCTTTTTCATTTTTTTTATTTTATACGTGTATTAAAATATCTGTATTGGTTATTGTTGTTTTCAACTGGATTAACGGCGCTCCGGCTGGCCCTTTCAGCACTTTTCCATCCGTATCAAACTTACTTCCGTGAGCGGTGCATAAATAGCCTGTCTTGTTTGGCACCAGTTCATTTTCAAAATGGGTGCATTTTAACAGCAATGCTTTGTAAGAACCATCAGCTTTTTTTTCTACCGCTATTTCAAAAGGATATCTTTTTGGACTGATAATTTGGAGCGGCTTAGCATCAAAAGAAGTTAGTGGAACTGCCACCCGATGATTTACTACTTCAGGTTTAAGAATACTGCTTCCTGTAGCAGGACTGCAACTTTCCAGGTCGAGCATGGCTGCGCCTGCTGAACCCAGCAAACATATCCTGCACGCTCCTTTTAAAAAATCCCTTCTCTGCATGGTATTTTTATTAAAATGAATATCCTACGCCGAGGCTGAGGATATTGTTGTTTTGTTGATACGGGATCCTTACCGGGCTTGGGTTAATTACCAGGCTCGGGTTTTCTGCACCGGTGTGCATCAACCTGATATCCGCTTTGATCACCACATTTGGAATGAGCAAATAACTGAAGCCCGCAATCAGGTGCTGCTGCTTTATTGTGCCATCATAAATTGCTTTTGGCGGCGCCGGGATAGAAGCATTCAAATCAATGACTTCATACCTGGCAAAAGTGATAAAACTGCCATGCTTTTGATTGCCGCCATAAAACCAGTCGTACCCAACCTCTGCATAACCGCCATACATATTGTTGGCAACATTTTTAGCGTAAGCCATGTTTATTTTATCGGCACCCGGGTAATTGATGTTGGCAAAAATTGCTTTGGCTGAAATTGCATTGTGATTGTATTGCACATTGGCTTCTGCCAGGTAAACCGGTGTGCCAAATGCGCCACTGCTGAGGTTCAGGCTGTCTGCTGCACGCTTGTTCAATGCAATGGTACCACCTGCATAACCAGACACCTGGAATTTAAAATCGTTCCAATTGTATTGAACTGATGCTGTAACGGCCAGGTTGTTGGCGCCGGCATTGCTGCCTTCTGCTTTGCCGCTTCTTATGCCATCGCCATGCTGAAAAGTGGCGCTGTTCAATCCATTCATAACAGCAAAACTGTAATTGATCGGCAATCTTTTTGATCTTCCATATAAGCCAATTCCCAATTCTCTCCAGGTTGCCGGTATTACCAACTGTTCTACCAATGGCCTTGCTACACCATTAAAGTTTACGGGCAAATGGTTCTCATTTAGAATACCGATGCGTGGAATAAATAAACCCGCTACAATGTATTGTCTTGGTGTAAGATTGAATTTTAAGAACGCCTGTTCCATGGCGATTTCGCCTTTTTGTTCTCCGCCGGCTACTACTGCATTCTCGAGTTCCATTTCACTGAAGAAAACGATTTTGCTGTTGAACTGATGGCCGACAAAAAGCACCACTCTTTCTAATGAAGCGGTTGATAATCCATAGTTGAAATCACGGGTGTAGGCTGCGGAGCCGTAACCGGAAATAACGGTTTTTTGCTGGCTTATTCCCTGGTTGAGAGAATCTTCATTAGTAAAAACTAAATTTTGAGCACTTGTCCTGGTTTGGGCCTTTAATCCCATTCCCATAAGCAGTAGTGCAGCGCACAATAATCCCCTCATCATTTTAAATTGTCGGCAAAAGTATCGGGTAATACGATGCAGCATTTACAAAATCGGGAAAAGTGATTGCGGAAGAGGGAAAAATAATTTTTTATTATGTGATTGGCGCATCTAATTTTAAGTTTACACCTTTTAAAAGGTGTAAACTTAAAATTAGATGCGTATGAATCAATTGCGCTTATCTAATCCCCACGATAATTTATTCCGGAGTGTCTGGAGAAAATTATTTTCGTTCATGCGGATGAGGTTGATGGCAAAGCTTTCCTTTTTAATGGCGAGTTGGGCTTCTTTGGAAACTACCATTCGGCGGCTGTCGAGCGTGCAGATGAAAGAATCAGTACGGCCTTCTACCTCAAATGAAATGATGTTATTATCAGGAATTACGATAGGCCGGATATTTAGATTGTGCGGAGCAATCGGTGTAATCACGAAACTGCCGCTATCAGGAAAAACGATCGGGCCATTACAACTGAGTGAATAGCCTGTAGAACCGGTTGGTGTTGCAACAATCAACCCATCTGCCCAATAAGTATTTAAAAACTCACCGTTGAGGTAAGTATGGATCTTTATCATAGAAGAAGAATCCTTCTTTTGCAGGGTAAATTCATTCAATGCATAAGGCAGTTTATTGAACAATGGAATATCAGAATCCAGGTGAATGAGGGTACGCTTTTCCGTTACATAAGTGCGCTGCACCAGAGCGCTGATAGCAGAATGCAGTTCTTCTTTACCAATATTTGCTAAAAAGCCTAACCTGCCATAGTTAATACCCAGCACAGGTATGCCTTTATCCTGTATCAATGTTACGGTATCCAGCAAAGTGCCATCGCCTCCAAGACTGATCAGGCAATCAATATCTTCATCCAGGTCTTCTGCAGAATTGAAAGTGCTGTAGTTGCCCTTCATTTTTACTGCTGAATAAAATTGGTTAAAAAAATCCTGGAAAAAAACGGGTTCAACATTGTGAGCGTACAGTTCTTCCATCAAAGCATCCATGTCTTTGTTCTGCTCATTCTCAATTCCACGGCTGTATATTGCAATTTTCATGTGTTCAGTTTTTCGTGCAGCAATCAATTCTGTCACTCACTATAATCCGCTCTGTGCCTGTAAAAATAGCCCGTTTTTGCCTAACTGGTTAAAACTGTACTCTACCCGCAGATTAATATCATAAATGGATAAAATATCGATGCCAAAGCCACCAGTGTACAACAACCGGTTGCTGAGATTGGTTTGATAAGCAGGCTTAATATAAGTGGTGCCAACATCTGCATAGGTTTTAGCAAATACGGTAAAAGGTATGCTGTTGTATTTATCGGATTTTTTAAACGGCGTTGGAATATTAATAGTAAATAATTTCTTCTTCAGCGTACTTCTTACGAGGCCGTATGCAACTCCATCTACCACATACAACTCAAGGCCACGCAGGTTGATATCATTGTAACCCAATGCCCGTTGGTTGATGTAAGGCTGATCAAACGGAAAGGTTGTTTTTCCCAACACCTGCACGCTGGCATACCAGTTATGTTTAAGTGAAAAATAATTGTTGAAACTTCCTTCAATCGAAAACATATCAACGCCGCCGGTAAAACCAAAACCTCTTTTCAAAACTTTCAACGAACCTGTTACTCCTTTTAAAGGATACACCGCATTGTTTACATTGATGTATTGATAGGTATAAATTAAATCAATAAAGTTTTTAGACAGCACCGGATCTTTAAAATAATTGGCATTGTACTTTGGATCGATCAATGAATCAGTCACCGAAATGTGGTTGAAAAGCACATTGAAGAAATGTGTACCGGTAATGTTTTTACGGAAGTTATAACCTACGCCAACAAAATAGTTTTTACGGGAAAAGCTGTCGTTATTAAATTGCAGCGGTTTGTTATCGTATCCAACTTTATAAATAAATTCTTTGTTTTCTATAAAGCCACCGGTGAATGAAAAGCCATTGTTGAGCGATTTGCGGCTCACCGGGCGAAAGTAAGTAAAGGAGGCATTTCTTGTAAAACCATTGAGTAAAGTAACCCGTAACAAGTCCCTTCTTCCCGTAAGATTATAGTGCGTAAACTTAACGCCATAGACCACCCTTGAAAGATTGCCCTTGTATTTTTGCAGCCATTCATTGATGTTCCTGTCGAGTAACTGAAATTTGGGTACCGGGAAAATATACCAGCGTTCTTTCACTGCAATCATAATATCCACCTGGTTATCATCAGTAACCGCTATATCAACTTTTACACTTATAAACAGGTTGGTGTTGTACACCTGCTGTTGAATTTTTTGTAACTCCCCGTTCAGGTTTTTTATCATCACGGTATCACCCGTCTTAACCTGCATCTCCCGCAGGATAATATAATCTTTGGTTTTACTGTTGCCGCTGATATTAACCTGGTGAATGATAATTTTTTCGGAAGAGTCTTTGGATGCCAACAACTTGTTGGCAACGGTAGAAGTTACCTCAATATTTTGCCCAACAGCGGTGGCCGCAATCATCAACAAAAGCCAGCATTGATATATCTTTTTGAAAAGCTGCATTAAAAAAAATAGCCTGTAAATCAGGCTTGCAAATGTAACAGATATTAATTACAGCACTTAAATATCGAGGTAGTTCATCAAATGACGGTAGTTGCTGTGTATTTCGTTCTCAAATTTTTCATCACCAAAATAATAGATCACATCATACTCATACCTTTCAAAGGCTGATACAATGCTGGCAATCTCTTTTTTATTCAGGTGAAGCGTAACCGTTAGCATACCGGTTTCTGCATGTACTGTTGTATTCAGGTGAAGGATGGTTGCATCATTGCTTTCAACAATGCGGCTGATCTCTGAAATGGCAAACTGGCTACGTTCCATTTCCATTACAATGATACCGCCGATTTCGTTGGCGCCGGAAAAATCGCCCAGCGCTTTCAGCAGGTCATGCACTGTTATCACACCAACAAATTCTTTTTCTGCATTGATGACTGGTACAACGGTTGTTTCAAAACTATTACTGCAGTTAACGGCGTTTAAAAAATGTTCGTTTTCCTTAACCGCTGCACCAACAAAACCATGTTCCAATACCTGGATGGTTTGCTTTTCATCATCAGCATCCAGCAGATCATCTTCGCTAACCAAACCGAGGTATTTATCATCGGCCACCACAGGCAAATGGGTAACCCTGTAGTCATTTATCAACTGCAGTGCTTTTGCAATACTATCCTGTAATTGCAGGCGTGGAATGTTGTTATTGATTAGTTCAGTTGTAAGCATAGCTGCTGGTTAAAACGGTTTGTGGTACAGCAATATTGCATAGCAATAATGAGGCAAGACAACAACAACCTTTAATTCGTTGCAGCGGGCGTTTGTTGTTTTATTAAAAACGCATCTAATATAGTGTTAAACTCACCCGGCACTTCCATCATAGGCGCATGGCCGCATTTATCTATAAAGTGCAATTCGCTTCCCGGGATCAATTTATGAAACTCTTTGCCAACAAAAGGTGGGGTAATGGCATCATTGTTTCCCCATATCAAACAGGTAGGATGTTTAATGGTATTCAGTTCTTCGCCCAGGTTATTGCGGATGGCGCTTTTTGCAAGGGCAATTATTTTGATCACTTTCAGCCGGTTGTTGGTAATTTCAAACACTTCATTCACCAGTTCTTCTGTGGCCATTGCAGGATCGTAAAAAGTGAGTTCGGTTTTTTTGCGTATGTATTCCTTATCGCCCCTTTTGGGATAGGTATCGCCCATCCCATTTTCAAACAGGCCAGAACTGCCGGTTAGGATAAGTGTTTTAATTCTTTCAGGATGTTTTAAAATGTGCACCAGCGCCACATGCCCGCCCAACGAATTACCCAGTAAATGAATGTTGTTGTAATTGCGGTGTTCGATAAATTTATTGACAAATTTTTCCAATCCTCCAACAGAAGTATGCAGCAGGTCGAGTTCCAGCAATGGTAATATGGGTACCACCACTTTATAATTCTGGCTGAAATGCTCAATGAGGTCCCTGAAATTACTCAATGCACCAAACAGGCCATGCAGCAACATCAGTGGTTCCCCTTCTCCTTTCTCTATGTATTTAAATTTGCCGTCTTGTTGTATATCGTAACTCATCCTTGTGCTGTAGTAAAAATATTTATGGCGCAATTTAGTATTGCTAAAATAAGTATTCAGGTAAAATTACGCCAAATAAAATAATGGATGTAATTAAATTACTGTGGTATTTTTTGTGAGAGGCTTTCAAAAAAACTTTCCAACTGTGTGAAAGAATTTTTAAATACCGGGATAATGCTGCCAAAGCCATCAATAATCTTCGGCGCCCAGGGTTTTATATAAGCATAAGTGGCAGATTGATGAATGGTAGCAGGCGCCAGCAGGTTTATCTTTTCGGCATAAAACAACAGCACGCTTAAAATAATGGTGTACAATATCACATACAAAGCCACGCCTGCCAACCGGTTTGCCCAGCCAAGAAAAGCCATTTCAAAAGTTTTTTCTACCAGTTTACCTCCCCAGTTTACCAATATAACCACCACCAAAAAAACCAATGCAAAAGAAAGAACGGGCAGCCATTTACCTGAAATAGTAATATTCTTTTGCAGGTGTACGGCAACAATAGCAGATAACTTTAACGCCGCAGCAATACCAATGATATAGGCCACGATAGAAAAAATGGCAACCACAAATCCTTTGCGCAACCCCTTTACAATGGCAACGATCAGGAGTATGGCAAAAATAATATCGATCATGGAGGTCAATTATCTTTTGATCAATTGCTGGTTGCGGTAGTAAGAAAATTTATTGAAGCGGATATTTTAAACCGATCAAACTTTATTTGCTCAGCAATTCCTTTACAATATTACTGATGGTTTTACCATCTGCCAGGCCAGCCAGTTGTTTGCTGGCAACACCCATTACTTTGCCCATATCTGCCGGAGATGCAGCACCGGTTTCGACAATGATCTTTGCTACGGCGTCTTTTATTTCTGCCTCACTCAATTGTTTTGGCAAAAATTTTTCAATCACTGCCATTTCTTCTTTTTCTTTTGCTGCCAGGTCTTCCCTGCCCTGCTTTTCAAATATTTCGAGTGAATCTTTGCGCTGCTTCATCATTTTTTGCAGAAACTTTTGTTCAGTGGCTTCATCAATTTGTCCGCCGGCACCGGGATCAGTTTTTGCTTTGATGATCTCCGCTTTAATAGCTCGCAAACTTCTTAACACGCCTTCATTTTTCGATTTCATGGCCTCTTTCATTTCAGCCATTATTTTTTCTTCTAAAGCCATAATTGATGTATGATTTATGATTTATGATTTTTCTGATTGACAGATCTGCATACTTGCCCATTTACAATATTTGCTTATTGCATATTGGTGTTTTACTTCTGTTCCTGCATTTGTATGGCCCTGAATTTTTCGGAAAACTCTTTGGCAAATTTTTTCATGTCATCGCTTAAGCCTTGCTGTTGGGTTGCCCGTTTAAAAGTATCGGCCATGGTCATCAGCATCTGGTAATAAAAGTCGCCCATTTCATCCATCATCATATCTTTTGTCCAAAGATCGATGCGGAGAGCGGTTTTATCGGCGCCATCCCACAGGGCAAGACAAAAAGCTTTGGCCCTTTGTGCTGTATCAGATTGGCTACCGGTGGCGCTCCAGCTTATTTGTTCCGGTATTTTATTAGGATCGAGTAGAACGTCTATTTTAATTGTTGACTGGTTCATAGTATAAATAATAAATGCCGATTAGCTTAATTGATAATTGTGCAAATGTAATGAGATTATATTTTTCCCATAGGTTACATTACAGCCTGTATGTTTTGCCAGATTTGTAAAGCAGTTGCCTGTGTATTAAATTGCTTTGCTTGCGCTATCCCGTTTTCTATCAAAGTATTCCTGCCATCTTCATCTTTGTACAACTGCATCAATTTTTCAGCAATATCGGTTGGCTCCGTAGCATGGGCAAACAGGGCCGCATCATTAAACAGTTCGATGGCCACATATAAATTTCCGGCAATTACCGGCACCCCGGACTGCATGGCATTTAACAGGCAGGCAATGTCTGAATGCAGCGGTGATAAATTGATACATCCATACGCTGCAGCCACCAGGTGCTGCAATTCATCATTGCTAATGCTTTGCAACACCTTTATTTCGTTGCGGTATTTGTATGATTGAAGGCTTTCCATAAAAGCAGTATCCGAAGTATTTTCGGTGGAAGCAATAACCAATTGCATATTGCTCTTTTGCCTTTTTTTAAACAGTGAAAATCCTTTCAGCAAATTCACCAGGCTGCTTCGCTGGTGAATGCTGCCGTTGAATAAAAAATATTCTTTCCCTTCTGCATATTGCTCTTTAATGGCTTCCCTTTGTTGCCAGTGAATTGGTTGATAAGTGGAATTGGCGCCTGCGTATACCGTTGCAATCTTTGCTTGATCAATGTTGTACTGCTTTTGTATTGCTGTTGAAAGAACGTTGGAAGCTGCAATAACTTTTACTGATTTGTGTAAAAAAGAAGCCGTGTTTGCTTTGATAAACCGCAGGTAGTTGTTAGCATAAAATTCCGGGTGATGCAGAAAATCAAGGTCGTTCATCAGCAGGCATTGCGGAATGTTGGTTCGCAAACAACAAACACCATCCGCATTAACCAATACATCTGCTTTGTATTTTTTTAAAGCCGATGGTAAAGTATAATTATACCATAGCTTCCACAGCAATGGATTTTTTGATTGTTGCGGCAATACTATTTTTTTGATATTGCTGAATGATGATTGTCGCTGATCGAAAAAAGATTCGGAAATAAAAATAAATTCATGCTGTGGTTGCTGTGCGGCAATGTCCTCAAAGCATTCCAGCAATGATTTGCGGATGGCCGTATTGCCTGATAACACCCTTGTATTGATTGCAATAATCATGGGTGCAAAATTAAGTGAGGGATTGTTAACTGGAGGGTAATGGGTTGGGAGAG
>CAXTPJ010000071.1:0-9556 GCA_964245855.1 uncultured Ferruginibacter sp.
CTGTCACATTGCAGGTAAGGGAAATAAAAAATCATTAGATAACTATGCAGGCACCAAAGAAACGATTGATGACATCATCGTACGCATACAAAAAAATCCAGGAGAGCGTGGCTTTATGCCGGCAAGGCATGATAAACTTCCAGACTCTACCATCGCACTCTTCAACAGTTGGAAACAATCAGGTATGCTGGAGAAATAATGTTTTACTGAAAACGGTCTAAGCTAAAATACTGAACAAAGAACAATGATGGTTCAGAAGTTGCTATGAAATACTTCAGTACAAGTGAGTGACACAACGGTGATGCCCAAAGATTCTAATGCTTGTCACATAATAAATTAACCTCTTCCCGGTTCTACAGTTATTAAATTTCACTTTACACTTATCAAGTAATTATCCGGAATTTTTCTGCTTCCTTTATTTTATCAACTGCCTTGATGTACATTGTAATTTCAACCCGCTGATAAAATAAATACTTCATGCAAAAAATAAAACTGCTTATCCTTCTGTTGTGTTTTACCGTAGTTAAACAACAAGCGTACGCACAAGATCAAGATTCCCTAATACATGCCTTGGAAGTGGCAACGCATGATACTTCCAGGATTAAACTATTGGCTGAGCTGGCTGAAGTATGCGACAAAAATGACATCCTGAAATATGCAGAACAGTGTAAAGCGCTTTGCGAAAAAGGAATTGCTGCTAACCTTGCTCCAAAAGAATTTTATTTATCCAACCTTGCCAGCGCTATTAATAATATTGGATATTACTATTCCAAACATGGTGACCAAAACAAAGCCCTTACCAATTATAAAGAAGCGCTGAAAATATTGCAGCAGGGCAATGATAAAAAAACCACCGCTTATGAATTGAATAACATTGCATTTATTTACGATAACCAGGGTGATGTAGCTACAGCCCTTGAATACTTTTACCAAAACCTGAAAGTGCAGGAAGAAATTAAAGACACTGCCGGCATTGGCTATTCTTTAAACAACATTGCCTATGTTTTTTTAAATCAAAAAGACAATAAAAACGCAATGGATTATTTTCAGCGCAGCCTGAAAATGTTTGAATCAATACAATTTAAAAAAGGCATGGCGATGGTATTTGGTAACATCGGGCTCATTTACGACAAGCAGGAGAATAAAGAAAAAGCATTGGAATATTTCAATAAAAGCTTATCGCTGTTTGAGCAATTGGGCGATCAATACAGCAGCACTTATGAGCTATCGAGTATTGGCCATATTTATTACCGGTATGGCGATGACAATAAGGCATTGGAATATTTAAACAGGAGCCTCGCCATTGCCGAAAAATTCCACATCAAAGAAACGATGGCTTACACGCTTACCGACATTGGCCGCATCAATTTTAGAAAAGGTAATATTGATTCGGCAGAGCAATACGCCATCCGCTCGTTGCAGTTGGGAAAAGAAATCGGCATGCCAAAAGACATTCAAAACCCTGCCAGCCTGCTGAAAGAAATTTATACTAAAAAAGGAAACTATAAAGAGGCATTGGCCATGTACACACTGGAGTTAAGATGAAAGACAGTATAAATAACCAGGCAAATAAAAAAGCTGCCCTCACAAAAAACCTGCAATACCAATACGACAAAAAAGAGTTGCAGTTAAAATTGGATAATGAAAAAAGAATAGCCAGGAAAAACACCTGGATTTATATCAGCCTGTTTGCTGCGGCAGTAATTATTTTGCTATCGTTATTTTACACGAGGCAACAAAAACTAAAAACCAAATTAGAGCGGATGGAACTGGAGCAGCAGCAATACCGTTCACAAATGAACCCGCATTTCATTTTTAATTGCCTTAATTCCATCCAGCATTACATTGTTCACAACGATGTGGTGGCTGCCAATAAATACCTGGCAGAGTTTGCTTCGCTGATGCGTAAAACGCTTGACAATAATAAACTGCATACCATACTATTAAAGCAAGAGATAGACTATTTAAAAAAGTTACCTCATGCTGGAGCAAATGCGTTTTGAAAATAAGTTTACTTACGAGATCAGTTGCACGCCTGAACTTGCAGCCGCCGGGATAAAGATATTGCCAACCGTTATTCAGCCGTTTGCAGAAAACGCCATTTTGCATGGCTTGTGCTACCTGGAAAAAGACGGCAAATTATTGGTAAGTTTTGAAAAAGAAGCGGATTACCTTATCTGCAAAATCGACGACAATGGCATTGGAAGTCAGGCATCGCAGGAATTGAAAAAACGATCCGGCAAAACCCACACCCCAGAAGGAATGGAACTCATAAAAAAAAATGCTGGCACTGGTAAGCACCCTGCATAAAAGAAAGTTTGACATTGAGGTGATCGACAAGATCAATGCTGAGGGAAAAGCAGGTGGTACATTGGTTGTGTTGAGATTTCCTGTTTAAAAAATGGTAAGCTTTACAGGCATCGTAAACTTCTAAACCGGGTTAGCCAAACCACTTTCCTGCTTTCAAGTAAAGGAATGATTGCCAACAACCAATTCCTGGTAGTGGGCTGAATTGCGGTGTTTGATAATAGCTGCTCCATCGCTGTATCCTTCATGTAAAACGATGGTGTTGCCCTCAGCGATACGCTGGTAAATTGAATAGAGGTTGCCTTTTTCTTCCCTGCTTTTTTGCTGTACCGTTTTTAATAACTCCAAAACAGTTTCGCTGTTTCCTGCTTTTATTCGAAGAAGGTTTGAATATATTCAAATTCTTCATCGCTGACAGCAACGATCACTTCAATATGCTTTCTTAGTTCATTCATTTTAATGCAAATGAAAACAACAATTTTTTCTTAATAAAAAAGAAAAACTACTATGGATGAAAATAAAATAAATTATTGCAACGCAGGGATTTTTCTTCGGAATAACACACTGTTCAGAATATGACGAACAGGAAATGATAAAAACTGGCTATGGTTAAAATAAAAAGCGTTGGCAGTTGCGCAGGATTTTATTCCTGGTACAAACGGCAACGCTAATGTTTCTAAATGGAATACGTTTTCTAAAAATAATTCGATTCCATGTCGTCCAGCAAACCAATATGTGTTGGTTGCCAGCCCAATTGTTCTTTGGTTACAACAGAAGATGAAGGAGCATCAAAAGCGATGAACCTTGCCATCCATTCAAAATGTTCAGCAGCCTGCACTGTAGTGACAGCATTTACCGGCAGGTTCAGCCGCTTGCCAATTAATGCTGCCAACTCACGGACAGGGATACCTGCATCTCCGATAGCATTATAACGAACTCCTTTGGCACCTTTTTCCAGGGCCAGCCGAAATAAGCGGGCGGCATCTAACCGGTGTACCGCAGGCCAGCGATTATCGCCATCACCGATGAATGCGGAAACGCCTTTGCTTTTTGCCATTTGAATAATGAACGGGATAAAGCCTTTATCACCTGCATCATGCACCGATGGAGGGAGACGGATCACAGAAGCATTGATACCACTATTTTCTGCCAATGCAATGGCGGTAGCTTCCGATGCCCTTGGTAATGGTGGTGCCGCATCTGCTTCGGTAGTTACACCTCCGGTTTTGGGTAAACCTAAAATGCCACCACTCACCACCATTGGCTTTCCGGTTCCCTTGATGGCTTCACCCATTGCTTCGATGGCGGCTTTGTCAGTTTCGGCGGCTTTGGCATATTGAGAAAAGTCGTGGATAAAAGCTGTATGAATAACACCATCGCTTTGTTGAACGCCTTGCTTTAAACTTTCCAGATCATCCAGACTTCCTTTTAATGCTGTTGCACCGGCAGCTTCGATTGCAGCGGCAGATGCTTCTGAACGGGCAAGCCCGATAACTTCATGGCCTGCGGCCAATAATTCTTTTACTACGGCAGATCCGATAAATCCGGATGCACCTGTTACAAATACTTTCATGGTAATTATTTTTTATAACACAAAGCTACACAGCAACCACCCTGCCACGCAAGGACATTTGACGCAATTTTGCGAGGACATTTTTATCTACTTTTACCTTTCATAACCTTATTGGAATGTCAAAAATATTGGAACAATACCTGGAAAATAATATACCCGGACTTACAAAAGAGGAAATCAGCCTCATCTGTTTGAAAGCTGCTTTTAAAAAGTTGCGTAAAAAACAATTGCTGCTGGAAGAAGGAGAAATATGCCGGCACAAAGTATTTGTAATAAAAGGCCTGTTGCGCAATTACAGTATGCACCACAACGGGAACGAATATGTAATGAAGTTTACAGCCGAAAACGGCTGGACAACCGATCCTGACAGTTACAATAACCGGGTGCCTTCTGCATATAATATTGAAGCACTTGAACCATCAGAAATAATAATGTGGACCCGTGATAATTTTGACGAACTCAAATCAGCCATCCCATTATTGGCTACTTTTTCAGAACGCATTATCACTGCAAACATGAGCCTGGTTCAAAACCGTATCCTGCTAAATATAAGCGCCAGCGCCGAAAAACGATACCTCGATTTTATTGAAACCTTCCCTCACATCTTTCACCGGGTGCCGCTGCACATGATTGCCTCATATCTTGGCGTATCAAGAGAAACATTGACAAGGATCAGGCAAGGGCTTACAGTCTCAAAGCTATAAAATTGAACAAAACAAACACATTAAATAAATTTTAATTTATTTATTTTTTAAAATCTTACGTTTGATCGTAAATAACGCTCCTAACTCTTGAATATAAACCATAAAAATTACTGTATTCAGAGCCTTTTAACTAATAAAAAACATAATATTTTAAAAAATATATAATATTTATTGACAAAGTTTCTTATTTTCACTTTGTCAATCTTAAAACGAACAGGTATTGCTTGCTGCCTCCTCCGGGGGCAAAAAAGTAATGCCTGATTTTTTTACTGACGCACACAAAAGCTTAAGGAAAAAATCATTTTTTAAAATAAAACCACCGCTATGGCATCCGCAAAATTAGAGTACATCTGGCTCGACGGTTATCAACCAATTCAGAGCTTACGCAGCAAAACAAAAATTGAAAAAGACTTTTCCGGTAAACTGGAAGATTGTCCGATGTGGTGTTTTGATGGTTCCTCCACAGAACAGGCACCGGGTGGTTCTTCAGACTGCCTGTTGAAACCGGTCTACATTGCTACAGACCCACAGCGTAAAAATGGTTACCTGGTAATGTGTGAAGTATTATCATCTGATGGCACCGCACATCCAAGTAATGGAAGGGCTACTATTGATGATGATGACAATGATTTCTGGTTTGGTTTTGAGCAGGAATATTTTCTTTGGAATCCTGAAACAGATAAACCAATCGGTTTCCCGGAAGGTGGTTACCCTCGTCCGCAGGGGCCATACTATTGTTCAGTAGGCGCTAAAAATGCTTACGGCCGCCAAATGGTGGAAGAACACCTGGATGCCTGCCTGGAAGCAGGTTTGAATGTAGAAGGCATCAATGCTGAAGTTGCTACCGGTCAGTGGGAATTCCAGATTTTTTCTAAAGGCGCTAAAGAAGCCGGCGACCAAATCTGGCTGGCCCGTTATTTACTGGAAAGGATCGGAGAAAAATATGGTATCGCTATCAACTGGGAATGTAAACCATTGGGCAACCTCGATTGGAACGGTAGCGGCATGCACGCTAACTTCTCCAACTCTGTATTGAGGACTTGCGGTAACCGGGAAGTATTTGAACAGATCTGTGAATCTTTCAGGCCTTATGTAAAAGAACACATTGAAGTTTACGGTCCGGACAACCACCTGCGACTTACCGGCAAACATGAAACGGCCGCTATCCATGATTTTAAATATGGTGTATCCGACAGGGGCGCTTCTATCAGGATCCCGATTGGTGCAGTAGAAAAAGGCTGGAAAGGCTGGTTGGAAGACCGCCGGCCAAACAGCGCTGCAGATCCATACAAAGTGGCCGGGCGCATTATTAAAACAGTAAAATCGGCTGGTGCCATTGAACTGGAAATGGAACCGGAAAAAGAAGTTGCAGTAGCTTAGTAATTAATATACAGTGAAAAAGGGAAGCGTTTGCTTCCCTTTTTTGTTTGGGCCATTGCCTGTTAAACATACAATTCCGCTTAAAAATATCGTTCGAAACTTAACCCATAGGTCAGTAATAAATTCTCCCTGCCGGTGGCCGATACTTTGTTGAAAACAAGGGTTGTAGTAAAACTAAGCCAGTTGTACAGTTTAACCGATAGGGTGCTGTTGGATTGGATAATATAATCCTGAATAGACAACAGCGATGGCTGGTAAAAATGGATACCCGTTACCGTTACCCGGTTTTTAATATTCCAGCGATACAACAGGCGGAATGAATTACGGGGAATATCGTATTTTTTATGCAGATCATTGCCTTCTATGAGGTCGCTCTTTTCATATAAAATTCCATCGCTGATATTGATGCGCAGGTTGGGGCTATCGATAAAATTGTAGGATACACCTGCGCCTGCCTGCAGGCGGTAATTTACTTTTAATGAATAAGCTTTATCAAAATTAACCAATGCCCAATAAGATAATTTATTAGGTGGATTAAATAAACTTAGATCGGCATGCATTGCCAGGTCGTTGTTGGATAATTGCCCATTGTTAGAACCATACACCCAGGCTGCTGAAGTATTGAGCGCTGTATTCTTTTTGCGTGTGTTGAAATTAAGGGCGTTGGATAACACATAAGAACTGCCCGTATTGGTTTTGTTGATGACGCCGGTAGAAGCAAATTTTGCATAATGCTTAATGGAATCGTTGAATTGTGCAACACTAATTTGCTGTAACAAAAGAAAGATAAATGCAATAAAAAATTTCATCTGCAAATATAAATCATAATGGTTTTTTGATGCAGCCTTAAATGGTTTTGCAAACGTTGTACAAGTGAAACAATACTGCTAAATTTTATGAAATTAAATATTGGCTAATACCTTTTCTGCCAGGTAAAACCATATAAGTTGTTAGTACTGCAACTAAACTGCTAAACTTTCTAAACCAAATTCTATTGCATTGAATAAAATCTATAATTATATAAACAGTAATTTTTAAAACAAGAACCGGCAAGGCCACCTACCTACACCTGATTGCAATGGAAAGCCCGGTGAAGGCTGAAGCCATGCCAGTGCCGGACTTGCAATGTAAAGCAGGAGGCAGCTAAACAACAGCAACTGTATCCTGTACCACACCAATTATTTTTTTCTTATCTTGAAAACATAAAAATTATTCATCATGCAGGAACGTACCAGGCTAAAGATTGGAGAAGGAAAAATTAGTGGCTACATTTCGATATTCCTCGCCACATTGGCGCTTTGCAGCATACTTTGTTTTTTGTTTCCGGAAAAGTTGACCACACCTGAATTCAGGGAAATTTATACTGCTTTTTCCATGCAGGTGTTAGTGAAAGTAGTGATCGTATGCTCCTTCCTTTTTGCTTTGGTGAGTTTTTTATTGAGCCGGCAAGTGAAGCTGGCATTGATTGGCACCGGCATTGCTGCACTGGCCGTTTTACTGGGTGCATTTAAAGTGCAGGGATCGGTGGTGCAAAAATCGGAGTGGTATTTTGGGTTAGACTGGATGCTGCTGGACATTTTGCTGATGACGAGTATTTTTATCCCGATCGAATTGTTTTTGCCAAAGAATAAAAACCAAACCAAGTTTCATGCAGAGTGGCGGACCGACCTGGTGTATTTTGTGATCAGCCATTTGTTCATTCAATTTTTTGGTATCATTACACAAAAGCCGGCCATTGTATTTTTTGGGTGGATTGGTTTGGATAAAGTGCATTTATGGATACAGCAATTACCATTTATTGTTGCGCTCCTGATTGCGTTCTTCACTACTGATTTTTTTCAATACTGGGCACACCGCATTTTTCATAACCATGTGTATTTGTGGCGCTTTCATTCGGTGCACCATTCAACCCAGCACATGGATTGGCTGGCCGGCAGCCGTACGCATTTCATTGATATTTTTTTCACGAGGGCGATGACATTTATCCCTTTGTATGTATTGGGCTTTTCAACTGCAGTGTTTAATACATACATCATTTTTATTGCGGTGCATGCCGTGTTGATCCATGCCAACACCCGTATCAATTTTGGCTTTTTAAAATACATCATCACCACGCCGCAATACCACCATTGGCACCACTGTGAAGACCCTAAATATTACGGTAAAAATTTCGCTTCCATTTTTCCTTTTATAGACATGCTGTTTGGCACTTATTACCTGCCCGGCAAAGTATGGCCTGAAGGCACCGGTGTGCATGAATCGCAGTATCCGAAAGGGTTTATAAAACAAACCATTTATCCTTTTACTAAAAGCCCGTTTGATAATAACCTGGATATGGAAGAGCGGAGCAGCAGGTAATTGGCGTGAATGGTCAATGGTGAATCCATGTCATTTGCTTAAAGAATATCACGCAAAGGCGCCAGGAAAGCAAAGGCGTAAAAAAGAACAATAAAACTTTGCTCCTTTACGATGGCCGGTGCCTTCACCGACCATCGTAAAGAATAAAAAATAATGAAAAAAGAGAAGCAGTTGATTTAAAGGTGCAGGTCGGTGAGGACACCGACCCAGGATACAAAAAAGGCATTGATTTTATTCAATGCCTTTCGTTATAAATTACTGGTCGTTTACATTCGCTCCGGCACTTTAACACCCAGCAGTTGCATTCCACTTTTAATAACGGTTGCCGTCATAGTAGCCAGTTGTAAACGGAGTTGTTTCTTTTCATCAGATTCTGCATTGGCCACAGAATGTTCTGTGTAGAATGAATTAAAATGTTGCGCCAGTTGAAAAACATAATTGGCAATTACAGCAGGATTGTGTTCGGTACAAGCCTGTTCCAATGCAGTTGGATATTGCTCCAGGTGAACCAACACTGCTTTCTCCAGGTCAAGTAATGAATCGGTCGGCAATTGGCCATTTACAACGGCACCTTCCAGTTTCTTTAAAATACTATTGATCCTTGCATAAGTATATTGCACAAATGGCCCGGTAAAACCATGAAAGTCGATGCTTTCAGCGGGATTGAATACCATTGTTTTTTTAGGATCCACCCTTAGCAGGTAAAACTTCATAGCGCCCAAACCAAGTGTATCATATAGTTCTGTTAGTTCAGCCGGAGTAAAATCTTTTACCTTGCCCAACTCTTCAGTAAGTTGTTGTGAAGTAGTCACCATTTCACTTACCATATCATCTGCGTCCACTACGGTACCTTCCCGGCTTTTCATTTTACCACTGGTTAATTCTACCATGCCATAACTCAGGTGAAAAATATTTTCTGCATTGGGCATTCCCAGTTTTGCGCAGATCAACTGCAGCACTTTCATGTGGTAGTTCTGTTCGTTACCGATCACATAAATACTCTGGTCAATTTTATATTCTTCATATTTCTGCAAGGCCAAACCAATGTCCTGTGTTATGTAAACAGAAGTGCCATCTTTACGCTGCACAATTTTTTCATCCAGGCCATCGGCTGTTAAATCGATCCAGGTGCTGCCATCTTCTTTCTGGTAAAACACTTTCTTGGCCAATCCCTGTTGCACAATATCTTTCCCCAACAGGTACGTATTGCTTTCATAATATACTTTATCAAAGT
>CAXTPJ010000072.1:0-9490 GCA_964245855.1 uncultured Ferruginibacter sp.
CCATTTGATTACAACATGGTGTGGAGTTTTATTCAAAACGATGATGGCACTATCTGGATCGGCCTGCAATCGGGTTATATCCATGTGTACAATCCGTTTACCGGCAACGTTAAAACCCTTTATCCACCGGAGTTGCAGAAGAATACCATCTGGACAATGGCGAAGGATATAAAAGGCAATATCTGGTTTGGTTTGCACAATGGCAAAATTGCAGAATGGCAAAAAGCAACCAATACATTCCATGCATACAATGACAGCATTCAACTCATTCAACCAACTACCCTACCTGTATTAAACATTTTTTTTGACAGCAAACAACGATGCTGGGTAAGCAGTGAAGCCGGACTGAAACAATTTGATACGGAGAAAAGGACTTATACAGTTTTCTACACAAAAGATAAAAAAACAAATACTGGTATTTCAGCCAATTCGGTGGAAGGCGTAGCAGAATACAATGATACTACTTTACTGATAGGCACTAAATTTGGCGGGTTGAATATCTTCAATCCGGCAACAAAAAAATTCACCAAACTTACCACAAAAGACGGGCTTCCTTCCAACACCATACATGCTGTAAAAAAAGATGCTGATGGAAATATCTGGATCACTACGGATTATGACCTGTATAAATTTACACTCGCCAATAAAAAATTCACCAAATTCAACATTGAGCCAGGCAGCATCAGCAGTGAATTTAGCTCAAAGTCGTTTTATACATTACAGGATGGAAGATGGCTTACAGCCACCAATGCAGAGATCATCTGTTTAAATGCAGGGGTTAATTTTAATGGCCCTAAAAATTCATCCATAGAAATAACCGGCTTTAAAATCTTTGATCATTACATAAACATCGATTCGTTGGTAGAAAATGATAGTCCTGTTGAATTATCATATCGCCAAAACTTTTTGACCCTTGAATTTTCTTCATTGAATTTTTCTGCAGTCCATCAAAAAAATTATTATTACCGGTTGAGTGCTATTGATAAGGATTGGGTAAATGCCGGCGCTAAAAGTTTTGCCAACTACACCAATCTTGAGCCGGGCGAATATATTTTTGCTGTAAAATCCGGCGATGAAAAAGATGCGATAAAAAGCCGGTCAATAAAAATTATTATTGCACCACCATTCTGGAAGACACTGCTGTTCAGGGTTTCCTGTTTTATTGTTGCTGCATTGCTCACTTGCTGGTTTATTGTGCGAAGAATAAAAGTGATCCGTACCGAAGCTCAATTGAAACAGAAAATTGCAGAAACAGAAATGATGGCATTGAGGGCACAGATGAACCCACATTTTATTTTCAACTGCCTTAACTCGATCGATAACCTTATACAGGTAAATGAAAAAGATAAAGCCACTTTGTACCTGGCCAAGTTTGCCAAACTGTTGCGCTCCATTTTAGAAACTTCCAAAAACAATGTAGTACCCTGCTGGAAAGACATGGACACACTGAAGCTCTACCTGGAACTGGAGGAATTGCGTTGCGATAAAAAATTCACTTACACGGTAAACATTGCAGATGAAATAATCAACGGCGATTACAAAGTGCCGCCGTTGGTGATACAGCCATTTGTTGAAAATGCCATCCATCATGGGTTGTTGAATAAGATCGATAAAGATAAGCGGCTAACCATCAACGTTAGCTGCAGCAACAATCATATTCATTATATGATTGAAGACAATGGTGTTGGCCGGGCAAAAGCTGCGTCTTACAAGGAAATAAACAAACCGGTGTATGAATCAATGGGCATGCAGATTACAACAGACAGGATACATTTATTCAATCAAAACAAAAATGGATCGGTTAAAATCATCGATCTTGTTAATGACCGGAATGAACCTTGTGGTACCAGGATAGTAGTTGACCTCATAAACCAATCATAGAAAATGCTGAAAGCAATCATTGTAGACGACGAAGGGAGCAGCCGTAATTCGCTGCGGCAAAAGCTGGCCAATCATTGCCCGCAGGTTAACATTATTGCAGAATGCGAAAACGGTGAAGAAGGAATTAAAAGCATCAATCAATTAAAGCCGGATATTATTTTCCTGGATGTTGAAATGCCCCGTATGAATGGCTTTACGATGTTGCAACAACTGGAAGAGCATCAATTCGAGATCATCTTCATTACAGCGTATGACCACTATGCTATTAAAGCCATCAAATACAGTGCACTGGATTATCTGGTAAAACCTGTTGAAATAGAAGACCTGAAAACTGCGGTAGAAAAGGCTGAAAGGAAAAGGCTTCATAATACTTCCAATACTGCATTGGAAACACTGCTTTTTAATTTGGTGAACAAAGAGAAAGAACATCACCGCATTGCCATTCCAAGTATGGATGGTTTACAGTTTGTTTCCACCAGCGATATCATTTATTTGGAAGCCCACAGTAACTACACTAATTTCTATCTTGTCAATAACAAAAAAATAAATGTAGCCAAAACATTGAAAGATTTTGAAGAGATATTGCCCGCCAGCATTTTTGTACGCATCCATCATTCTTATATCATCAATATCAACAGCATAGAAAAATACATCAAGGGAGAAGGCGGGCATGTATTGATGAAAAATGGCGCTACGCTTGATGTAGCGAGGAGGAAGAAGGAAGAATTTTTGAAGATCATTGGGCATGGGTTTTAAAAAATCTACCCGTTGAAACCAATACAAACTTGGTTTATCTTCGTTAGAAATCATTTCACATGTCAATAATCCGGCAAACATTAGTTTTTGCAGGCAGCAAAGGCGAGAAACATATTTATGTGCTGTTTGACTCAGGAGCAAACCTTAGTTGCATACATCCTGATTGCATAAAAGATTTAGAAGTCCCTGCACAACTTGGCCGCATACGCCAATTAAGCACTGCCGCAGAAGGGCATTATATCGAAGTGTCTCATGCAGTTCGCCTGGATTTTTATTTACAGGATGTACTATTAAGTGATGAGTTTTTAATTGTACCCGGCTTGAGTGAAGAAGCGATCATTGGAGCAGCAACGATGCAGAAATGGCGCATCAAATTAAACTTTGAATACGATACAGTAGAAGTGGATCCTAAAGTTGCAAGATTGATGTTGAAGGAAGTGATTTGTTGAGGCATAAAAACTAAACTCCTAAACCTTCTAAACAAATCAATACGAACTCAAACGAAAATATCCAGCCACTAAACCCATTTACATTCCCATCAACGCCAACACTTTTGCAACATCCTCCGGCGTATCAATGCAATGGCTTTCATATTTAGTAATAACGCATTTTATTTTAAAACCATTTTCTATCCAGCGAAGCTGTTCTAATGATTCAGCTTTTTCCAAAGCTGATACCGGCAACTGGGTGATCTTTTCCAGCACATCTCTCCGGTAAGCATACATACCTACATGGCGAAAATAGGCATGGTGCAAATGCCACTCCTTTTCTTCCACGCCTTTGATAAAAGGTATCACCATACGACTGAAATACATTGCCTCGTTATTTGTATTGAGTATAATTTTTACTTCGCCTTTATCAAACAAAACAGTAGGATTATCTACCGGGATCATCTGTGTAGCTAACTCTACTTCGCCGGTTTTTAATATCGCTGCCAGTTCATCAATTTGTTCCGGTTCAATAAAAGGTTCATCACCCTGTATGTTGATGACGTATTTGAAATCTCCATCCAGTTGTTGCAAAGCTTCCCAACAGCGGTCGGTTCCACTTGGGTGGTGCGCCGCAGTCATCACCGCTTCACCGTCAAAATTCGACACATGCCCTTTGATCCTCTCATCATCCGTTGCCACCACTACCCTATCCAGCAGCGTTGATTTTTTTGCCTGTTCATACACCCGCTGCAACATCGTTTTTCCCCGTATATCAATCAACGGCTTGCCCGGAAAACGGCTGCTGGCATACCTTGCAGGAATAATTCCAACTATCATAAAAAAATTTAGGCTTGGGTGATCTCGTTATTGCTGGTAACAAAAAATTTAGGCGAAGTAATGCCACGTTGTGTGATGTAGGCCTGGTACACATCGCTGAAACGCATACGGTGTTCCAACGCCAGCACAAAATTATTGGAAAGTGCCATCACAATTTCTGATATTTCCCGAAGGGCATAATTGTTACCATCATGCTGTGTTATATAATCCACCATCCTGTTCTCTTTGGCAAATTCAATCAGCATCGGGTTTGCTTTGCGGCCAACCATAAAACGGGCGCCGGCCAGTCTGGCAACAGACAAATCGAGTATATCATCAAACACAAACAACACTTCTGCAGGAGAAATGCTGTTTGCCGCACAAAAATGCAATAAAGCTTTTTCTTTATTGGCCGCTTTGGAATATACAGCGTGCAAATTTTCACGCTGGGCAAAGGAATAAGCCAACTGGTTATTTTCACCGGTAATAATGGCCGTTAAAGGCGGCGTTTTACTTTGCAGAAAATTACTGAACCGCATCATGTTGATGCCCATGGAATCTATTTCACTAAAGCCGCTATGGCCATCAATGTTTTTTTGTCCATTGTTAAAAACCCCATCCCAGTCAAAGACAAAAGCCTTTATTTGCCTTAGTTTCTGTTTTAACGTAGTAGAACTGGTTACAAATTCGCCACTGAAATAATCGTCTGGTAATAAATTAGCCTGCATTGTATATATAAAGCCTGGAATTAAAGAAATTTACGAACACATAGCAAATTTACTGCCACCGAAATTAAACCGAGCCATCTTTTCAGGATGGCTCGGTTTTATTTTTTAATTTGATTCAAGGTCCTGTATATCCAGCATCCCGATCGGCTTGCCGTTATCCGTAACCATAATGGTATCAACATTTGTTTTCTTAAAGATGGCTGCAGCATCATTCAGCAATAAACTTCCGTCAATACTGATCGGCGTTTTATAACTCAGGTCGCCCAGTTTTTTATCCAGCACTGCTGATCCTTCTGCCTGCAATTGCCTTCTCAAATCACCATCTGTAAATACGCCCTTTACCTGCAGGTCGGTATCTGCAACGATGATGGCGCCAAAACCAAATTCAGTCATTTTAACGATCGCATCTTTTACATTGGTATCCGCAGCTACAACAGGATTTACGCCGTTGATGGCTTCGCTAACCTTCGTTGTCATCAGCTTGGTATCTTTCAAAAATTGCTCAGTACCCAGGGTGGTAAAATGGTTTTCTGTCAACCCTTTCAATATTTTCAGCGGCACAGTAATGGTATGTGCACCCACCTGTATCGCATTGCGGATGTGTTCGCTGTTACGAACAGAACTGAACATGATCTTGGTATCGTAACCATAATGGTTCACCGCTTTTACACATTGCTCTACCAACCCTAATGCATCTTGTCCCTGGTCTTGCAAACGGCCCACCAGCGGACAAACATAGGTTGCTCCGGCATGCATGGCCATATAAGCTTGCTGCAGTGAATACACCAGGTGCACGTTCACCAGCAAACCATCTTTACGTAACAATGCACAAGCCCTTACGCCTTCTAATGAAACAGGGATTTTAAAAACAGTTTTGGTAGGATCCAACCCAAGTTCTAACTGGCGGTGTGCTTCTTTCACCACATCTTCTGCCGTATTGCCCAATGCTTCAATTTGCAGCACCGGTACCATTTTCGACAGCTTTACAATCATGCCATCAATGTCAGTGATGCCTTCCCTTTGCATAAAAGTTGGCGTAGTAGTAAGGCCGTTTAAAAAGCCCAGTTTAAATCCTTCTTCAATCTCTTTGAGGTTGGCTGAATCCAGGTATAATTCCATATAACTATTTTTAAATTGTGGGCAAAAGTAGGGTTTTAATCGGAATGATCAATAGTGCAAAATGACTGCTGTTTCAAGACAATATTTTGAACCCGGCGGTTGATTCTCATGTCAGCAGCGTTGTGTCACTCACTTGTACTTTTGCAGCTATTGGCATCATTTAATTAAATACCACTCACACGGTGGTGATTATTTCCTGTATTTCACTTCAATCGCATGAATTTCCAATAATGGTTTTAAGAATTCTTCCAGGTCATACATCGATAACTGGCTGGCTGCATCACATAACGCACAAGAAGGATCTGGATGTACTTCGATAAAAATACCATCAACGCCGGAGGCAACTCCTGCCCTGCTCAACACCGGTAAAAATTCCCTGTTGCCACCTTTGGAATCTGAACTGGGGATACCGTATTTTCTTACACAGTGAGTGATATCAAACACCACCGGGTAACCGGTTTTTTCCATGTGGTAAAAACTTCTTGGATCAACCACCAGGTCGTTGTAGCCCATGGTGTAACCACGTTCGGTGAGGATGATCTGGTCGTTGCCGGAATCAACCAGTTTGCCTACCGGGTGCTTCATGTTATCAGGCGCTAAAAACTGGCCGTGTTTTACATTGATGACTTTCCCGGTTTTGGCAGCGGCCACCAGCAAACCGGATTGCATACACAGGTATGCAGGAATCTGCAACACATCGCATACTTCTGCCACCGGTACCGCATGTTCCGGGTAATGGATATCCGTGAGCAAGGTAAACCCGAACTGTTCTTTTACTTTGGCTAAAATGCGCATGCCTTCTGCCAGTCCGGGCCCCTGGTAATAACTTAGGCTGCTGCGGTTATCTTTTAAGAAGGATGACTTGTAGATCACCGGGATGTTCAGCTTTTCACTTATTTCTTTCAGCTTTTCGGCCGTCTTCATCATGATGGATTCTTCCTCGATCACACATGGACCGGAGATGAGGAACAGTTGATCTGATCCGCATTCGATATCGCCTACTTTTACTTTTTTTGCGCTCATAATTTGTATTTGTTTACCACAATAATTGGATTGGGTACAATGAAAAATTTTTATCTTTTGAAATGATGGTTAAGTTTTCAGTGAGGGATTGTGCAATGATCATGCGGTCAAATGGGTCACGGTGGTGAAGTGGCAGACTGGTCAATGTTTCTGTATGAGAAAACAATACGCCTAAAACAGCAACTTGTTCAAATTGTAATTTCTGTTCCAATTCAGGAAATGAATAATCTAATTTTAATTTTTCAATATTGATCTTAATAGCCATTTCCCACAAAGAAGCGATACTGATAAATACTTGCTCTTTTTTATTGTCTAAAATTCCTTTTGCATTTTTAGACAATTGTTCATCGCCTTTTAAATACCAAAGTAATGTATGGGTATCGATCAAATAACTCATTTACATGTAGTCTTTAAAATCTTCTAATGGTTCATCAAAATCAGGTGACATCCAAATTTTTCCTTTCATGCTCCCAAATCCATGTTGAGGAATTTCATCTATATCGTTTTTAATTTCTTCATTCCTTTCACGCTTCTTCTGCAAAACAAAATCTACAAAATCATCTACTTCTTGAACCAATTCGGCTGGCAATGAAACAATTTTATTATATAGTAAGACATGATTAACCATAACCACCATTTTTATAAAGTTACAAAAAATTACACTTTACATTCTCCGGTACAGGTCCTTGATGGTTTCCAGCGTTACCTTCTCTTTCCAGTCTGGCCCAATTGCATGGTTCCACATGTGCGGTAAATTGTAAGCCACCTGTGCCATTGCCGTAATGGTTTCATCGCTCCAGTTTTTGCTGAGGCCCTGCGGCAACACCACATTGTGCTGCACCAGCATTTGTTTTAATTCTTTAACCCCTTCGCCATAATAGTCTTCCAAATGCTGAAAAGCGAGACAGTTGGCGTAGCAATGTTTTTCATGCAGGATCTTTGACAAGCCATAACTCAGTGCATGACAAACGCCCACTTCCGAATAAGTTAAACTTAACCCACCCATCATACTGGCGACCATCAATTTTTCATCATTCTCCGGGGTTTGTCCGGCTTTATCGCCTAAATAAATTTCCCGGCAAAGTTTCAAGGATTGTTCTGCGTAAGCCAGGCTGTACGCATTGTTCAAAATGCCATTTTCACTTTCAATGCAATGGATGTAAGTATCCATGCCAGTGTACAGCCATTTGTCGGTTGGTACGGTGGCACTTAATTCCGGATCGAGGATCACCTGGTTGAAGACCGTCCAGTCGCATTTCAGGCCCAGCTTTTTTTCAGGACCGGTCAATACTGCTGTCATCGATACTTCGGCGCCGGTGCCGGAAATAGTTGGTACGCCGAGGTGATAGATACCCGGATTTTTGATCAGATTCAAACCCTGGTATAAAGTAGAGGAACCTTCGTTGGTAAACATCAGCGAAACCGCCTTGGCAATGTCCATGATGCTACCCCCGCCAATACCGATTACACCTGCAGGAATGCCTTTACTGCCTTTTACTTCATCCCGCAATGCATCGATCAATTCTGTGGTTGGCTCCTCCGGATCAACATCGATCAGTTTTACAATGTCCGTTACTTCAGCCGGGATTCTTTTCAGCAAGTCTTTGCCGGCGAAATAATTGTCCACCACAAAAAGAAAAAAGCCGCCGTTTCTTTTCTCTGCTAAAATGCCGCCCATATTGTCGAAACTGCCACGGCCGAAAACGACTTTGTCTATATTTTTAAAATTCTTGTGTATCATTTGGTGAATGGTCAATGGTAAATAGTACATAGCCCATAGCAATAGCAAATATTTTATGATTTGAGCCCATAGCCTATGGACTATGGACTATCGTCTGTTGTCTATGGTCTGTCGTCTGTCGTCTCCCCTCTAACTAACCGGCACTACCATTTTCTCTACACAAGCTGCTATCTTTTCCGCCAGCGCTTTCACCTCTTCTTCTGTCCAGGTGCAACGGATGCCGAAGGAGATCAGGCGGCCTACTACTTCCTGTGATTTTGGCAAATCGAGGTTGTTGTAATCCTGGGGCGCTCCCAGCACTTCGATCGGCAGTTTGGAGGCAGTTTTCAATCCACGGATATGATCCCATTGATTGATGAAGTGATACATATTGGTGTACCAGTAATTAAAACCGGTGATGCCTGCTTTGTTAAATTCATCCACCACTGCTTTTGCCGTTGTGGTATCAGGCAAAAAGAGATTCAAAAAAGTAGCGGAATCGCCGGCCGGGTCAGCAATGGTTGCAAATGAAATACCTTCCGTCTGAGACAATATCTCCGTCAGCAGTTGTTTGTTTTTGCTGTTGCGCTGCATCACTTCCGGCACACGGCGGGTTTGCACTTTGCCAACTGCTGCGTGCAGTTCGCTGATGCGGTAATTGAAGCCAATGATCGGGTGCTGCTCCATGCCACGGTTGTTGCCAACATGATCATGGCCATGATCGCTGTAAGAATCTGCCAGTTTATAAGCCGCTTCATTATTGGTGACCATAACGCCGCCTTCGCCTGCAGTGGCGATCTTAAAAAAGTCAAATGAATAACAACCGGTGGTTCCAAATAATCCGACAAAAGTGCCTTTGTAAGAAGCCCCAAATGCCTGGCCTGCATCCTCTACCAGTACCAGTTTATGTTCGTTCACCACTTCCATTATTTCATCCATATTGGCCATACCGCCGCACATGTGTACCAGGCAAATGCCTTTTGTTTTTGGTGTTAATACTTTCCTGATGCCTTCGG